>NZ_JADEVE010000337.1 GCF_016125955.1 Acetomicrobium sp. S15 = DSM 107314
GGAAACAATAAGAATGAGAACGCTTATAGAAGAAACAATTGCCAAAGAACTGGAGCAAATCTGTCGGTGAAACTGCGAATCCGAATCATCGAAAAAAAGACGAAACATCGCATCGTAACAACCTAGCACCGCTATAGGTGAAATGATACATAAAAGCACAGCGCATATCCGCGGCGAAGCAAAGGGCGCTATAAAAACGCTGTAAGGCCTGTACGCTATAGAGCTTGTCTAAGCAAGCCGAGAAACCTTGGGCAAGCTTTTGCACCCGT
>NZ_JADEVE010000338.1 GCF_016125955.1 Acetomicrobium sp. S15 = DSM 107314
TCATAATTCCCGCCATGCCTCCCAAAGCCGGCCCCAGGAAAAATATGAACCGAATCACCGCGTCGACATCCACTCCGAGCATCGTGGCCATCTCTCGATCCAAGGCCGTCGCGCGAATTGCAGCCCCGAATCTGGTCTTCAATATATATGACAATTTCAGCTATATTTTTACTATCTCTGCTCATCTCTTATCGGATTCCACTCCTCTTCCTGAAGGGTCTCGCTGCTCAGTCGCGTTACCCGTTGGCGAGGTCTATCCAAAGGCTGACTTTCAAGCTTGCGTCCTCCACAAAGTGCGAAGCAGCCTGAAGAAGGTGAGAGCAAGACATAGAGCGGCTGTAGGAGAGGACTTAAAGAGGATCTACAAGCA
>NZ_JADEVE010000339.1 GCF_016125955.1 Acetomicrobium sp. S15 = DSM 107314
TAAGCATCTCTCTCACTACGTCTTCCACGAACCTCGGGTTTTCATGCGCCTTTTTAACCACAAAAAACTCGTCGGGGCGCTTCAGCAACTCGTAAATTTCCGAGCTCATAGAAGCTTCCACTACGTGAACTAAATTTTCGCTTCTCTATCAGACGCTTGGCGGAACTACCTGGTATCTATCGGCGGGGCGCTTTTTTGCCATGCCGAGTGTGTATGAGCTTTTTGGAGATGGAGCTTGGGTGGTCCCGAATGTGAACCTGAAGCCTTTCCTAAAAACGCTTGAAGGGCCACGCCTTGAGCTCATTTTTGGGGATGCCGTGAAGTTGGATTTTACCGCTCTCGCCCCCGCGCCGAACAAGGTAGTGGCCAACATACCTTACCACATAACTACAGACCTCGCCAAGGCCGATCCACAGCTTATGCTATAATAATCACCACACCTCTTACACTGACGCCTACGGGTGTCAAATCCTTAAGAAAGGGGAGAAGCT
>NZ_JADEVE010000340.1 GCF_016125955.1 Acetomicrobium sp. S15 = DSM 107314
ACTGGACGCCAGAACTACTACGGATCCTTGCAAGGCATCGAGCTGGGCCTTCGCGCTTTTGAGGAACTTCTTGACTTCTTCATCCACGAGTCCGCGAGAGCCTTCCGAAACATCATTAAGGGCCCCGGGCAGTTCATTCACTGTGTTAAGCAGCGGAACCTCAAGAGTTGGTCTTGCGTCCTATTTACGCCCAGTCGAGGTTTGAGCGTATAATGCAGCGCGTTTCATTTGTGCGAAGATTGAGAGAGGAGCCACAGTGGAAGCCGGTGGTTTTGGGCGTTACCAAGTCCGC
>NZ_JADEVE010000341.1 GCF_016125955.1 Acetomicrobium sp. S15 = DSM 107314
AGGCTCCGAGGGCCATATAAGCCGCATGTCCCAGCGTGAATACCCCGGTGAATCCTGTGAGCAGCGATACGCCCATCGCCGCTATGGCATTTATACACAAAAGTATTATTATTCCACTAAGGTAGCCCAATGTTCTTACCTCTCGTGCCTGGGTTGATGCGAAGCCTCGGCATCATGGGCACGCCAGGGCAGGTGGCATACGCTGTCGCTTTGATCTCCACTGTGAACGTTGGCGCGCACATGGTGGATATGTCGCCCCTTTCGACTCT
>NZ_JADEVE010000342.1 GCF_016125955.1 Acetomicrobium sp. S15 = DSM 107314
CGGAATCTATCTGGCTATTGAGCCTCAACCCAGGGCCAATAACATTCGATTTGACAGTCCGTATTGATCCGGTAGCGAGGCCTCCGCCCATGAACAAGTCCCGAGATCGTGTCCTGAGGATTTCCAGATTATCTGTAATAATTATAGTTTGCGCAGTTGGGAATTTATTCATAGTATTTTTGAGCACAAAAAAAGACAAATCCCTTGTTATTGACATTAAGGAAGCGCAACAAACAGAAAGTACTGATTTTAGGAATTTAATGAAAGTGCTAGAAATACCCGAAGTAAATCTTGAGGACGAAGAATTTAAGTTAGCCTTAGCAATCAAACTCTTGGAAGAAGGCAAAATATCTCTGGGTAAATCGGCTGAAATAGCGGGTTTCTCTGAAAGATCCTTTGCGGAGCTC
>NZ_JADEVE010000343.1 GCF_016125955.1 Acetomicrobium sp. S15 = DSM 107314
GGCTTACAACCAACAGCGGCTGAACGACATAAATGGGGCGAACTTGAAACTCTTTTTGACCCATGTAGGGCTGGATGTGGGCGAAGACGGCGCTACGCACCAATGTATAGACTACGTCAAGAACACCAAGTTCGGAGAGGAAAGCTCCTCCTTCGTCTTCGACGAAGACGGCACCGTCATAGGACACCCCACGCTCGAATCCGGAAGCTCGCTTCCCTCTGTCATGCCCGCCTTCTGGGAGGCCTTCCAGAAGGAGAAGGCGAACCTGACCGGAGGCAGTATAGTGAACCTCTTTTACGGCTCCGGAAAAGATAGTGCCATGGCCGCCGAATTCCCCGTGAAGTGGTTAAACTCATACGTGGCATTGTCCCTCACAGAGAGTCAGATCGTGGCACCGCTCCTTTCCAAGAGGACCAAGATGATGCTATGGGGCCTTCC
>NZ_JADEVE010000344.1 GCF_016125955.1 Acetomicrobium sp. S15 = DSM 107314
CCGCTATTTTGTAGTCCTTCAAATTATCCAACGTCGCTCCCTCCCGGTAGCTAAAGGTCTATATCAAGATCTGCGCTTAAGTGCCATCAGATACACGTATGCAACCCTAATTTCTTGATTTGGCAGAGGGATGTGCACCAAGGAATATGGGAAGTCCTCGTTTTCGCCGCTGGAGCTTTGTTGATGTGGGTCGCCTCAGTGGGAGCGATAGTAGAGCTAAAAGTAAAAGCAGTCTCTGAGGAAATAAGAAATATTGGAAGGGATACCATTGAGGTTGCCACTGATGTTACATCTCCGGAGGAAGTTGATAAACTAAAGGAAGCCGTTCTA
>NZ_JADEVE010000345.1 GCF_016125955.1 Acetomicrobium sp. S15 = DSM 107314
AGGCGGGCCTGGCTCTAAGCTGCCCAAGGAACAGATGGTCTTTTGCCTGGGTCCCTTTGGTGTGGCCACAGACTCAACCAAGAGGTAGTTGACGTATTCTTTGCCGTTTTTGCCCTTGTGTACGGTCTTCCTGATATACAAGCCATTACCATAACATACAAACCTATATAAGTTATAAGTATAAGTCAACACATATATTTTACACCATAAGTCACTATAATGAGTCAAGCCGATATGGCCCTCAGAAGGACTCCAAAGCCTCCTTATTATGCGCTCCTCTTC
>NZ_JADEVE010000346.1 GCF_016125955.1 Acetomicrobium sp. S15 = DSM 107314
ATCCTGAACTACTTCGACAACAGGACCACCAATGCCTTCGAAAGAGGGCTGCAATACCAAAATAAAGATGCTCAAGCGCCTCTCCTTTGGCCTACGGGACGTAACGGTCTATGCGAGGGACGTAGATCCTGCCACGCTGGAGGAAGCGCGAAGGAATTTTGAACTGAACGGCGTGGAGGAAGGGGCAATCGAGTTATCCTCAGGCGACGGATTGATAGGCTGCAGTCTGACATCATGGAGACAACTTCCTAAAATAACAGGCCATTACCAGGGTCAGGCCTTTGTTTTTTGTGTTTTATGATATGCGTTCCGAGCTTTAAGCGCCTC
>NZ_JADEVE010000347.1 GCF_016125955.1 Acetomicrobium sp. S15 = DSM 107314
GCGCCTTTCCGTGTATAACCTCTTTGACGAAGACTTCTGGCAAAGCGAGGCAAACAATACCTATTATTATGCTCCAGAACGTAGGGTTTACTTCACCCTGGAACGCATCTTTTAACTCCGCCGGCAAGGCTTTCCAGAAGAGGTGAGCCTGTATTTGCTCTGGGAACAAAATCAGGGCATTGCCCCCGGCTTATTCTAAAAGTTCGACATACTGCCCCCATCTGGTGACATCTCTCGGGGCATAGATCGACCTTCTCCCACAGCACTATATAACGCTCTTTCCCCCTTATCTCATAACGCTCCAATTTTGGCTCGTCCAATCCCAACTCAGACCACCGCCCAGTCAACGGAT
>NZ_JADEVE010000348.1 GCF_016125955.1 Acetomicrobium sp. S15 = DSM 107314
TCATGGCGCCGTTTAAAAAAAGAAAACGATGAGTCGGGATTATCCCTTTCAACAAAAACAGCCTCACGTGCTGGAGGTTGCCTTGACACCACCGGCGGTCCCGCGACAGTTCCTCCAACAACGTCGGAGGGACCTCCTCGCCGCCCGCCTTGCGCAAAAACGCTATGACGCTGCTTTCCCAGTCCGAAAAATCCACCCACTCAAAGCCTGTGTTCTCGAAATCGCGCTCGTAGAGAGCCGCCGTATCCTTCAAAAGGGACCTGTTCTTATGAATCCGAGAGGCGCAAAAGAGCTCCCCCGCTATAGCGAGCAGCGACGATGTCGCCTCAGGATCCAAAAGTAGAGTGTAGCGCCCGGTCGGCACCGGTTTTCCCCCCAAGACTATCGGGATGGGAGCCCCCCAGTAGCGCTGGCGCGAGATCAGCCAATCGCGGAGGCGATAGTTGACCTCTCTCTTGCCCATACCCTGGCTTTCGATCCACTCAGCCATCCGCCGAATGGCCACCGGTGTGGCAA
>NZ_JADEVE010000349.1 GCF_016125955.1 Acetomicrobium sp. S15 = DSM 107314
TACTAACCTCGCAAAGACAAGTCACCATTACTACGCCTTATTTTATACCGGAAAGCGAGACCCTTCATGCATTAGAAACGGCGTCATTAATGGATGTGCGCGTGAGGCTCATAGTGCCCGAAAGAACCGACCAGCTTATCCTTCATTTCGCCCTTTTTCTCAGGAAAGGCATCTCTTACAAGGATGTAATTTAACCTCTCTTTCTTCAGCGCCTCCTCTAAGCTTTCTCCCTACGACCTGCGCCACGATGCGGCCTTGCACTTTTTGCGCAACGGCATGAACCCCTTTGCGCTCCAGGCGATCATGGGACACTCAAACCTCGAGACCACTAAGCACTACATAGCCCTCGTGGACGCAAAACCGGTTGTGCTCCCGCTTCTCGAGCTACTCCGAGTGTTTGTGGAACACCGCAGGTCTGTGGTAAGAAGGCGCACCGCCTTTCGTCTCAAGAAAGCTGAAGAGAGAGCTCATGCAT
>NZ_JADEVE010000350.1 GCF_016125955.1 Acetomicrobium sp. S15 = DSM 107314
AAGGCCAAACCCTCGCACGCCTTGGCGCGTATGACATCCGAGTTCTCACCTATGCCGGCCGTGAAGACGATCGCATCGAGCCCGCCCATCGCCGCAGCATAGGCCCCTATGTATTTCCCATGTATCATTTCTAAATACGAAAGAAGCATTCCCAATATATACAAAGGGACAGCCAAGGTCATAATACGAAGCATAGAAGCAGTTAAAGCTTTACTTGCAGTAGCTGAAAGCTTTTACGCTACACTCAAGGCTAGATTGCTCGGGCAGGAACAAGTTGGCCAACACGAGAAGAGCTTAAAAATGCCGTCTTCGAGTACATCGGGGTAGGT
>NZ_JADEVE010000351.1 GCF_016125955.1 Acetomicrobium sp. S15 = DSM 107314
GTGCAGGGATGCCGGAGGGAATAGCGATAAACGAGACAAAGAACGACTTCCCGACCAATACCGGGAATGGTGGGAACAGCAGAAGAGAATCGCTGCTCAAGCAGGATCTGGCAGCGTAGATGGCCACAGCGGCGGAGAGGGTGAAAGCGCCCTCGGAATCGGATGCGTTTGCACTGATAAGACTGGACAGGGAAATGAAATATTGTCAGGAATGCAAAGGACTGGCCAAGGATTTACAATTTCTGCCCGTAAAAAAATACGAAAACTGGTCGAAAATGTCTTCGGAAATTGGAAGAATGATAGGTGGTTGGTTAAAATCGGC
>NZ_JADEVE010000352.1 GCF_016125955.1 Acetomicrobium sp. S15 = DSM 107314
AAAGCCCTTAATTAATGAGTTAAATTCTCTTATAGCCATGGCAAAATCGAATAGCGAGAAAAAATAAAGACTCCCAAGAAACGGATCACGAGAAATAAGTCAAAAGAGAGGCTCCTCTCATGAAAAAATTGGATACTGGCATGCTGCGCCATGACAGCCACAGATTAGCTGAGATCCTGGTGCGCCTGGCAAAGGAGGACAGAGACTAATAGATGGAGAAACTCGTTGCCCTTTTTCAGGCTCCTCAAACATAACCTATTATCCCCCCATCGACCGCCGTCTCAACCTCGATACCAGATCTTCTATCAGCCAACCCGGGGTGCTCGCCCCGGCGGCTATGCCTA
>NZ_JADEVE010000353.1 GCF_016125955.1 Acetomicrobium sp. S15 = DSM 107314
GCTGGGGTAGCGCCGTTAAGGGATTGTGGGGCAACCTACTTAAAGGAAGCGGTATTTTTATAACGTTACGTTGGGCATTTTTAATCCTTCTTGCGCTTGGGTTTTTGTGGTCTTTGTCGCTTTTTGTGAACATGGTAAACAAGCAACTGCCGACGTTCGAGGACAAAGCCGAGGCGCTCCATTACTTTCCCAACTTCCGCCTATGGTTTTCCCTGGCCGGCCTATGCAAACTACCCTGGAACGACATAGAACCCGAAGAGTTCCTCGCATTCCTCAACGATGACTTTGGGATCGACGGCATCGTGGTCGGCGAGGATTTCCGCTTCGGGCGCAATAGAAAAGGCAACTTGACCATGTTGCAGGAAGAGTGCAAAAAACCGATTCTGGGATCTAAGTGCGTTCTGTAGATCTCACTTAAAACGGTAACGTAAAGCAGAGAATTTCCGAAGCTAATCAGGGCATTAAGACGATTCTGCGGAGGCCTTCGCGTCCTTTTGGCGA
>NZ_JADEVE010000354.1 GCF_016125955.1 Acetomicrobium sp. S15 = DSM 107314
GCTGGACAGAGGAATAAGATGGATGTTAGCCTGTATATACAAAAAGGAGGCAGACATATGGGCAACATTCGCAAGAAATACGATGCTACATTAAAAGCTAAAATAGCTTTAGAAGCAGTAAAGGGAGAAAAGACAATAGCAGAGATATCCAGCGAATATGGGGTACATTCGACTCAGATAGCACATTGGAAGAAGCAACTGCTCGAGGAATTACCATGGACTTGCCCCGGTTTGAAGTACACCCTGTTACGAACCGCTCCGGGATTGACGGAGAGTAAATTTCTTGAGAGGATGGACTCATGAAAAACCAAATCAGATACTCACACCTAGTAAAGGAACGGGCGGTTCGTATGGTATTTGAACAGGAGAAGGAATATCCTCACCCATCAGGCTGCTATTAATTCCATAGCCCTAAGATTGGTTGTCCACCTGAAACCCTCAAGTACTTGGATCAGGCAAGCTGAAAGAGATCAAGGAATACGCCCTGGAATGACAAGCATGGAACGCGCGATCGCATGAAGTAGTTGGAGCTAAGAGAACCTAAGATTGCGCCTCGCCAATGGGGGATCGTCTAATTGGCAGGACACGTGACTCTGGATCACGCAATGGTGGTTCGAGTCCACCTCCCCCAGCCAAAGAGTGGAGGCCCCATCGTCTAGTGGTCTAGGACTCCGGGTTCTCA
>NZ_JADEVE010000355.1 GCF_016125955.1 Acetomicrobium sp. S15 = DSM 107314
GGCACGGCCTGGGAGCGCTACTACGCCGAAGTGATGTTCCCCTGGGACTTCAAGGTGTGGATAGGCAAGTGGAACTTCGACTGGGAAGCCGACGATAAGATCATCTACGCTCAGGAGTTGCACGAGATTGTATGTGAACGAATCGTAGTTATCTATCACGAGGATCATGCTGCCTCCGCCTACTTCGCCTTTTTCACCGCTTAAAAGAGTGCCCTGGCCTTGTTCAGCGTCTCTTCGTATTCCCTCTCCGGGACGGAGTCGCTCACCACACCTGCGCCGGCTTGAAGGTAGAGCTTATCCTCGACCTTGAAGAAAGTGCGG
>NZ_JADEVE010000356.1 GCF_016125955.1 Acetomicrobium sp. S15 = DSM 107314
AGCTGCCTCTAAGTTCGTATCTAATACGGTCTGCCTCAAGTTGGCCTTGCCCACATATTTTCCAGTATTCACATCGATTATCGTGAAAGCCTCCGTCTGATCGATCACGAGATAGCCCCCCGACGGAAGCCATGATGGAAAGATAATCGTGGACCGCTCCTATAAGGATCTTGCCGAACCATATCCAAAGCAGACCTGCCCACCACCCCCAGGCCATGGCCAGTGCGGGCCCAAGTATTGGTGCACCGCCGGCGGCCATCAATACGACCATCGTCTCTCCCACGGCGCGCATGATCCCCAAGAGACATGCTTCTACTATGCCCGGGAGGGCCGCCGGGAAGAGGACAGGGATTATCGTCTCAAGCCGTGTAATATTTATGGATGAGGGAGTTATCGTAGAAGAAGGTCCGCCTCACGAAATCTTCGTGAGGCCGAAGCAGGCCAGGACGCAGTTATTTTTGCAGAGGCTTTTGCCTCACTTCGGCAAAACTCTCG
>NZ_JADEVE010000357.1 GCF_016125955.1 Acetomicrobium sp. S15 = DSM 107314
GCTGCAGCCGAATTGGAAGGGGTCGCCGGGTTGCCGCTCTCCGTCCTAAGCGGCTACGAGGAGGCGAGCTTGAGTTTTCGAGGTGCCGCCTTCGGCTTGCGCGAAAGGGTCGGCCTTTTCTTCGACCTCGGCGGAGGTAGAGCTCTGGATGGATGAGGGGGGTTGTGGCCCTACCGATTTCAACCAAACTGCGAATGCCGTCACTGGATCCTCGGGAGCAAGACCGTGTGGGAGAAGCTTCACGGTCGAGAGGGAAACAGCCCAGATCG
>NZ_JADEVE010000358.1 GCF_016125955.1 Acetomicrobium sp. S15 = DSM 107314
CCGTTATCCAAGAAGGCGCAAACTACATGCTCTCCAATGTCCAGCATGTGATATGCCTTGTTCTTGAGTGTTGCCGGAAAGAGTATAGGAAGGTTATATGAGACAAGGTTATCCAGATCATCAAAGATGACACGCGCCGTGATTGTCGTGAGCTTCACTCACTCATGCCCGATGGCACAGTCCACCTTTCCGGTTTTATGTGTGCAGAAGAGCGGAGCGAAACGATCAGTCGGATCAAGGAAAAATAGCCTATCATAACAGGGCTCAGCTACAGGTCCGGACCGCTATACACAATCTGAACGGGGATCCACAAACTGGGCCCCTCCACATGCGGTAATAGATCGGGTTCGTCGAGATCTTGGCCGCTGCAGAATCGC
>NZ_JADEVE010000359.1 GCF_016125955.1 Acetomicrobium sp. S15 = DSM 107314
GCTCTCTGAGTTCGCATTGCTCATGGAAGCCGTGAGACAGCTCGCTTCTGTCCTGCCCGGACGGGCAAAGGAGGAGGTTTTATGCAGCTCCGCTTCGGTAGCGTAGGCGTAGCAGGGGTGGGGCTCATAGGCGGGTCGATGGAGTGAAATTTTGTTTACTGGGGGCTTGCAATTTTTAAGAAAGGTGATTAAAATTTACCCCATTATTTTTTAGATTCTCGGCCGCTTGATGGGGGGTGGCGATGTTGCTTTAATCGGGGCTTTGGCTG
>NZ_JADEVE010000360.1 GCF_016125955.1 Acetomicrobium sp. S15 = DSM 107314
ATGATGGAGAGCGCAGCCGCTCGCCCCCTCGCCAAATCCTTATGCGGAAAATCCAACGTCACTTGGTCGTTTGTGTAAGAATGAGCGGTCGTCATGAGTCCCTTTACAATGCCGAATTCCGCCAAGGAGCGAAGCACGTTATACTTCGAGGAGGCCGGCCCTATCGTGCATACGATTTTAACCTTCCTCACGCCTCTTACCTCCGCTCTCTACCCTGCCGTGTAGATGTCGAGTATACCAACGAGGAGATGAAGATACGTGAAGATATTGTGCATTTCAGGAAGCCCGAGGGGTGAACACAGCAACACATTTAGACTCGGTAAAGAGGTCGTGCCTTGGATGTACGAGAAGCGCATAGCCTTTATCGGCACTGATCAATGGTCTACAGAGGTCGTTCCGATGGAAGATCCCGACGAAGCCTGGCCAGTCCACTGTGAAACCATAGCCAAGCGCGGT
>NZ_JADEVE010000361.1 GCF_016125955.1 Acetomicrobium sp. S15 = DSM 107314
GTGATGATCACAACTCCGATCATCCACATACTCGATCTTTTCATCGCTCTTGCACCTCCTACTTTAAGATATTTGTTTAACTGATCATGCCACGCCTTTGCTTTTGTATACCCAAATCCCGATGACGATAGGGTTGATGATTGTCTATAGTCCAACATATGTCGATGCACAGGATACGAGGGCATAAGAGATGCCGTAAGCTCTTGCCTCAGGAGCTACGACTAAAAATGAAAGTAAAAAGCAAAACGCGAAAATGCAAGCATCAACAGCTTAATCAACATACTGCTCTCGTTAGCCTTATCTGGATCCAACGTAATGGATATGGATAAAATCAAAGAAATAGTTAATGCTGCTTTCAAAGAATGCTGTCAAGAAACAACTTGGAACGAGATGCATGTT
>NZ_JADEVE010000362.1 GCF_016125955.1 Acetomicrobium sp. S15 = DSM 107314
TGATGAGTTTTTACCAGGGTTCGATCCTGCTTGGTGCAGGACTTGGGCCGACCCTCGGAGGGTTTGTCGCTGAGCTGTGGGGGATAAGGGCGCCGTTTTTCGTCTTCGCCGTTATGGCTGTAGTGGCAGCGTTGTGGGCACTTTCAGGTGATGTCAAGGTCAATGCCAAGTCCTTAGACCTTGCCGGTTATAAAATAGACGAACTCAAGGCAGATCTTTATTTAACTGAAGGAAAGAAAGTTAAAGTAAAAGAACACAACCTGAGGACCCGCTCTGTGGTAGGTTTCCCCGGTAGTGAGACGATCTCCGGCGAAGACTTGTTGAGGGTGGATGTCGACGTGCTCATTCCCGCGGCTTTGGAAGGCATGATAACGGAGTCTAACGCCAACGATATAAAGGC
>NZ_JADEVE010000363.1 GCF_016125955.1 Acetomicrobium sp. S15 = DSM 107314
CAGGAGGCCAGGCTTGGGTTTTCGGCAGTCGCAATCTACCTTATAAGGTGGGTCCCCCTCAGTGGGATGATGAGGGCAAAAGTAAAAGGCATCCACGGCTACGCCCGCCTCTTCTAAGGAGAGCACGCCCTTTTCTCTAACGTAAAGCCCCAGTACGCGTGGGAAGGTGCCGTAATAGCGCGGATGAGGAACGCCCTCGCCGAATTCCACCAAACTGCCGTTCTTCGTGGAAGGGATAGTCGTCCATTCGAATAAGATTAAGTTCAGGGCCTCAAGGCATGTCTTCATCGCCCAATACGATAGGCTTTGTTTGGTGCGGGCGATCGA
>NZ_JADEVE010000364.1 GCF_016125955.1 Acetomicrobium sp. S15 = DSM 107314
TCGCGCGCGATTATGCGCTCGAACTCGACGGAAAACCTGACGTCTTAAAAGCCATACTTGAGGCTGCAATAAATGGCGACGTTACGCTCCTATTCGCAGCTAAGGATAGGGAGCACAATAACGCAGTAGTCCTGAAGCGCATGCTATCACCCTGGCAGATGAACTTTTCCCCACCCAGCAGGTCTTCGAGGAGATACGACTGCCCCTCCGATATGCCGAGCTCGCCTATGGGGATTTGAAGCGTTGCCTCGTGGGCATGGAACGGATCA
>NZ_JADEVE010000365.1 GCF_016125955.1 Acetomicrobium sp. S15 = DSM 107314
TGCTCAGTGGTCGGCCAAACTGCTTGCGATACACATGAACGATATCGATTTGGAATAACTCAAAAAGGCGGCCCGGGAGCGGCATGTGTAAGATGTTTTAGCTGAAGCATTAAAACAAGCCGAAGCTTATATCAATGCTGCCGAAGGTTCGGAGTTGCCCTCTCAGGATAGGCCTCTTGATACTTGAAGCTTTAAGTTAAAGTTGTGTGCGGTATGTTTTGTGGCAGCGACAACTCAAAGAGGTGAAGGCCATGGAGGTAAAACAACGCGTAGACGAGGCGTTAGAATACATCAAGAAAAACATAAGCGCACGCAAGATCATAAACAAGGCCTCGCTGGAAAACGCCATAAGGGTATGCATGGCGACGGGCGGCTCCACAAACGCGGCCCTGCATCTACCTGCTATCGC
>NZ_JADEVE010000366.1 GCF_016125955.1 Acetomicrobium sp. S15 = DSM 107314
CGAGGCGTTCCTCGAGCAGAGACCCTATAAAGTTTCCCGTGGCAAAACCTCCGGCGTACGCTATGACCTGCCACGGGCTATTTATACCGCCCTGCAACACCTTAGAGAGGGCTACAAGGTACACGCTCACCTCGCAAAAAGATTTTAGAGCTGCTGCCTTTACGGTGACAGCCTTTGCACCTTCGGTCAACGCCTTCGCCTCCTATGGTCTATAGGAGGGCTGGCTGCGATAAGCCAGCCCTCTGCTTTGCTATAAGTTTTGATTTGGT
>NZ_JADEVE010000367.1 GCF_016125955.1 Acetomicrobium sp. S15 = DSM 107314
AATGCCCAACATCAATTTCTTCTTGGTGTTAACTCCTACACTGTAAATGATTCCATGCACCAGTGTGTGAGCTACTTTGGTCTCCGTGAGCACTTCGCCGAGGCCGCGCCCTAACATTATAATTAGGCCAACCAAAGCCATCTCTACCTCCGATATTAACTCACCGGCACGAGTCCAGCCTCCGCTGTGGTTTTTTCTGTTGTCTTCTCTTCTTCCTTCTCAATCTTGAATTGCCTCACGAGTTCCTGAAGCTTTCCGGCGCGAAATTGGTGGAGGTAGGGACGACAAACCGCACCCACCCAAAGGATTATCAGTCGGCCATAACGGACCAGACGGCTCTCATACTCAAGGTTCACCCATCAAACTACCGCATCGTGGGCTTTACCTCCT
>NZ_JADEVE010000368.1 GCF_016125955.1 Acetomicrobium sp. S15 = DSM 107314
CGCTACGAAGCTCGGGCTGAAATTGGCCGACTACTTCGTGACCGAGGCTGGCTTCGGCGCCGAGCTGGGCGCGGAGAAGTTCATGGACATCAAGTGTCGCCTGGCGGGCCTGCGCCCAAGAAGTATCGCGTCAAAAGCCGTCAAGCGCCCGCTTGCGCCTCGTTGGGGAACATAAGCGAGATCCTTAGCTATTTCCATCCTCGAAAGACTCCTTGGTCGGAAACTGCTGGCTTATATACGCGATTGCGGCGTCTATCTCTTCCTGGGTCACCTGAATCGAACGGGCCTGGACCTCCTTCTCGAGTTCGCCTTCT
>NZ_JADEVE010000369.1 GCF_016125955.1 Acetomicrobium sp. S15 = DSM 107314
GGCTAAAGGGTAACCGTCCAGAGTCGTCGCGGCAGCCGACGGGGTGCCGGGGATATTTACAAGTATTGCCGACTGGCTTCCTCCGTAGATCGCTCCGCAATCCACGGATATCAAGATGGGAATAGCCACCCGAGGATCAACACCGTTTGTGAGGCCGCTCAAAAGGGCTTTGGTCATCGTGGCCGTAAGCCCCGGCAGAGCCCCCACAACTATGCCCAGAAAGGTGGCCCAAGCCATGGTGAACAGCATGAAAGGTTGTGTGATCAGCCTCTCGACGAGACGGCGCAGTTCTTTAGCTCTGGTCACCGTAGTGACGATGCGCTCTTCCATCACGAGACTTATGGCAAGATTTCTCAT
>NZ_JADEVE010000370.1 GCF_016125955.1 Acetomicrobium sp. S15 = DSM 107314
AAAACACGATTGCTTGCCATTTCTTCTATCTTTTCAGGAATTTGCTTAATGCTTCCTGAGCCAAATACAATTTCTGTTGGCGACTTAAATGTGAACTGCATCTAGAACACCTCCACATATTTCGAGGGAAGATGCCCTAAGAACGATGAAGCAAAACGCGGCTACTCCAGGGACAAGCGTCCAGATTGCAAACAGGTGCTCGTGGGGCTTGTGGTAGACAGAGAGCAAAAAGAATATATTAGAATACGCATAAATAAAATAAGTGGCCCACAGGGAGATGGAAAATTGGCTGCTCATGTCTTCGCTTTAACTAAATCGACGCAGCGCTCGC
>NZ_JADEVE010000371.1 GCF_016125955.1 Acetomicrobium sp. S15 = DSM 107314
CGCGCTGGGGAAAGAAACGCGCCTTGCCTTTGGGTGGAATAGAAGAGGGTGGATCGGTTCGCTGCTTTTGGGCATGGCCTTTTCGGCAGGGTGGACGCCGTGCGTAGGGCCGATCTTGGCCTCGATCCTTCGATAACGGCGAAAAGACACCTGCGCGTCTTCGTTTACCAGGCGGTGAACGCCGTACAGCGCGGCTTGAAATCTCAATACGAGGTGCTTCAGTGGCTCAAGGGTTTAGGTCTCCCCACCCAGCCCTGTCGGCAACGGATGATGTTTTCGCCGAGATGCCTTCTGGCCAATAGTGGGGGGGACGACCTCTTCTCTTTCTTCATCTGCCAATATTAAACGGGGAAACTGCATCTCCGGCCGCCAACAACGCCTGCATCGAACTCATGCCACAGCGGGCTGCGACTATAACGGGCGTGAGAGGTATGTTCCGTCAAACTGGAGGAGCTGTGAGCGTCACAATCGCGACGTTGGTTCTC
>NZ_JADEVE010000372.1 GCF_016125955.1 Acetomicrobium sp. S15 = DSM 107314
AAAGCCCTCGCAGAGGCGTTATTACAAAAGAGCTTTCGACTCGTATCCGGCGGCACGGACAACCACCTGATAGTCGTCGATCTTACGGAGCGCGGCATAACGGGCAAAGACTTCGAAGAGAATAATGGGCGAATTGGAGGCTAAGGCGAAACAAACGCTTATCGAAAATGGCATGACCATAGTTGAAGACGTCGATCTGCAGGCGTTCAAGAAAGCCGGATAAAAGGCCTATGAGGTTTTGAAGGGAAATATGCTATTAGTCCACGACAGGTAGGTATCATCAACGATCTGTTCACACCACAGCCAGCCGAAATAGAGAAGGCAAAGCAAATTCTTGAGAACTATCGTAGCGGTGTCGAGCGCG
>NZ_JADEVE010000373.1 GCF_016125955.1 Acetomicrobium sp. S15 = DSM 107314
GAGCGGATCAAGCCCTACGTACCATGACCCGTTAGCGGTTATCCCAAACGGTGAGGCCCCCACAATCCAGGCACCATCGGCAATCTGGCCATTGATGAAAAATGGGCTACCGCTCATTCCGGCGGCGATCCCCCCGATTCGCTCCACCCGAGGGCCGCTCGTTCGAATCAAGATGAGCTGTTTCGGATGGTCAGATTGGGGAACCACGCTGAGCACTTCCGCGACGTACCGGCTATAGGTCCAGGCGGGAAGTTCACAGGCCGCACCTACGGGGAGTATGCCGAGGAATCGAAGCGTTTCTTGCGCGCC
>NZ_JADEVE010000374.1 GCF_016125955.1 Acetomicrobium sp. S15 = DSM 107314
TCGCTAAAGCAAATCTCCTCATGGAAACATTCCTCCTTGCGAGTTTTTTAAACCTTGCCTTCGTGCCCAGTATATGGGAGGTATGTAACGAATTCTTTACCGGCGAGTAACAACTTCGTTACACTTGCGGGTTTTGCCCTCACGTTGCAGATAATCATGCGGTATGTCTTCAATAGTCCGCTGGTTTGGAGCGAAGAGTTCGCTCGCTAAATTTATATATGGATCTGTTTTATCGGCGTTGGCTACGGTGGCCGCCGGCTTGGTCGTGCAAAAAAGGGGGACCAGCGTGGTATCTTGGGAGGAGATAACAAAAAGCCCCGATTGGCCCTTTGTGGAGCTTCACCTGGATCGCATGAAGCCCAAAGAGACGAGGGCGC
>NZ_JADEVE010000375.1 GCF_016125955.1 Acetomicrobium sp. S15 = DSM 107314
AAGGACCTTCACGGTCTAGTATGCTATAAAGACTTCCGATCCTTACCTGCACAGCCTCCAAAGAGAGGACCGCTATGCGGGCTTTTTCGTCTCCCGTGCACCCCGCGTGCGCCAATCCGTTTCAAATCGCGCGTTTCTGGCCACGGTCAAAGCTTCGTAGTTAGTAGAATCATGTGCCTTATGTTTCGCATTGTCTCACGATTCTGCAGGAGGTGGTTGAACATTGCTGGAGAACCGATCACGGCAAATCCCAGGGATAGCACCATCGCGCATATTGCCAAACACGACACCGATCTAATTCGCATCCTACTTCACCCCCATTTGATTGTTTTTATTATAAGCTCCCTATCGTGATACCACAACTGTTCCATATTGTATACACATTTTTGTTTGCCTTGAAAAAGCTAAAAAGAG
>NZ_JADEVE010000376.1 GCF_016125955.1 Acetomicrobium sp. S15 = DSM 107314
GAGGAATGCGCGTTGGCTTTGAGGCCGTGGCGCTCGATGGCCCCGGCGTTTCGGGTGTTGTAGTTCCTGGTATATCTTCTGTGTCTGATGCGGAGGCTGCTATAGGATATGCAAGGTACGCTCCTCTTGGGGTGAGGGGAGCCTGTCCCTGCGTCACCCGCCCTTCGTCGTGAAGGCCGACGGTTTGGCCGCCGGCAAAGGGGCCTTCGTGGTAGAAGAGCTCGCCGAGGCGATGCGCCTGTGTCGTTCGCTTTTAGAGGAAGGGGCGTTGGGAGAAGCCGG
>NZ_JADEVE010000377.1 GCF_016125955.1 Acetomicrobium sp. S15 = DSM 107314
GTGACAAAAGGGGCCTTCGCGAGGCTCATCTTTTTGGAGATTGAAGTCAACGGCCATTTATTGAGCTTCATGCCGGCTGATGGCCTCATACTCTCCTCTCCGACAGGCTCTACGGCTTCGCACACGGCTTTCACGGTCTCCAACAGCTCTTCCTCCACCTGTGACGACGTGACGAGGGGATCTGTGGGGATGACGTATACGTTGAGCTCCAGGGCTTCGACATAGAGCTGGTGGAAACCATAGCCAAGGAGCTCGGCAAAAAGGTGGAGTGGGTCGACATGCCCTTCGACAGCCTGATCCCGGCGCTCATTTCTGGCAAGAT
>NZ_JADEVE010000378.1 GCF_016125955.1 Acetomicrobium sp. S15 = DSM 107314
GGCGATAGCGGAATCTTTAAGAGAAAAGGGCGCCAAGCCTTTCGTCGTCCCGGCTATGGGAAGCCATGGCGGAGCTACGGCTGAAGGGCAGAAGGAGGTTCTTGCCGAATACGGCATATACAAGATCCGCGCTATATCTGAACAGCAACGGACCGGGGTTAATGCCGTGGATCATAAAACCTCCCAACAGAATCTCCGTAACCGCATCCCCGGGGATCCCCAGAGCTACGAGTGGTATAAATGCTCCTCCAATGGAGGCATTATTGGCCGCTTCGCTCGCTATCAGGCCGTCTGGTATGCCGGTGCCAAATTT
>NZ_JADEVE010000379.1 GCF_016125955.1 Acetomicrobium sp. S15 = DSM 107314
TGACGGGCAGAGGAAGACAGGTCAGCCTCACAATGTCCATCTTGACCGCACTATTTTTGGCAAAAGAATTTTTACTTTAGTCATAGACACATGAGAAGGAGGGGTTAACTTTGAGTGGTGAATACTCCGTTGCACTCGTGGGAGAATAAACCCCCATAGGAGGCATGGTGTTTACAAAGCTATAGCTTTCGGTATTTAACATCGTGTCATGGCCCACAACCATATCGGCAATTACCCGTATCAGCGCCAAGGTCTTTCTTTCCTTGGCGAACGCTTCGCGCAAGGCGAGGTCCGCCCCCATGGGGTGTCGGCGGCGCGACTGTTCATCTCTCCTTACCAACGAATCCACAGCGGCGTCGCG
>NZ_JADEVE010000380.1 GCF_016125955.1 Acetomicrobium sp. S15 = DSM 107314
TGCCTTTTTTGGCCAACAAGTCCGCTAAAGCCGTGCCCCAGCTTCCCGCTCCGAATAAGGCAATTCCCTCCACGCAGTTTACCTCCCCGATTCAGAATTCCACATGAAAGTCCACGAGAGATTTAAGCCACCTTTTATCCAGCACGCTGACGGCGTAAGCGGTACATATGCCTATAAACGAGTTTATTACGACCGATAGAGCCCCCACTCTGAGGCTCATCCGCAATATCGGCATAGCTGCTCATATAGACGCAGGAAAGACCACTACTACAGAGCGCATACTTTTTTACACAGGCCAAAAACACAGGATGGGAGAGGTCGACGAAGGTTCTA
>NZ_JADEVE010000381.1 GCF_016125955.1 Acetomicrobium sp. S15 = DSM 107314
TCGACATCCCTGGCGGCTACATTCGGCTTCATCACTTCGAGTGCCGCCTTTGCGCCTCGGAGAGCAAATTATGAACGTCATAGGCCCAGGCATAGCGCCTTTTGGCCGCCACGTTGCGCGTTATGTCGCACACGTAACCCTCATATCTGGCGCCGTAGTCCAATGTGAGCCATTCCCGTTAGAAACGCGGGAAGTATTCCGAATGGATAGGCGAGGAATGCAACGGCCGGCACGGCGACAAGCGCACCCCAGCCGAATGAGCCGCCGTACTGGACGACACTGTCGAACATCATTCCCAGTAGAAGCGTAACCTCAAAGTCAGCCGGCGCGCTCCCCTCTATGGCAAGATGCGCCATGGCTATGGGGATTCCCTGTGGTGAAGATTGTGCCCACGCGTCTTCCAACAACTTTATAATGCC
>NZ_JADEVE010000382.1 GCF_016125955.1 Acetomicrobium sp. S15 = DSM 107314
CTGAAACAGGACAGAGCCTGTGGCAGGTATTACCTTTAAACCCCACCGATGGCGGTAGTGATCATTCTCCGTACAGCAGCATATCGGCCTTTGCAGGGAATGCATTCTTTATAAGTCCTGTACTGTCAAGTATCACGATGCGGAAAAGAAAGAACTCCTATCTTACACTCACGTGCCAGATCCGGAACCAGAAGTGGGACAGGAACTGCAGATCCGCCGGCGAGTGCCGCGCATTGAAAGCGTTTTGGCTGAATCCATGCCCGATGGGAGGCTTTTGCTGCAGATCAAGGATGCGCCTTTCAGCGAACCGATTCTCGCCCGTTTCGCTTCGG
>NZ_JADEVE010000383.1 GCF_016125955.1 Acetomicrobium sp. S15 = DSM 107314
AGCTGCGCCAGGTAATCGATGCCCGGGTCCATATTGTCGAGATTGCCGCCCATTGCGTAAGATGTGGCTATGACTATGGCGTATCCTATGCCTGCTGTCCTCGGGTCAAGATAAACCACGCTTTTAGAATACTGGGGGTCATTTCCCTACCCTTCATCTTTGGTCACCTTCATTAACCACAAAACAGAAGATAGGTGCAGTACATCTATCATGTCTTATTGTTTAGCTAATAGCTTGCTTAAGTCACCTAAAGAAAGCCCGACGCACAAGAGTTCCACCAAAAGGGCGAGGCCATATCCCTTGTGCCCTCCCAAGAGCTCTCCCTCTCCTCCGAGATAGAGGAGCCCACCGAAGGGATTGCCGCAGAAGTTCGGATTGGATCGCGTCAAAGATACGCCCATTTCAGAAACGGCTATCGTAGGGGCTGGAGTGGGTGCGGCCCTCGGAGGCATGAGGCCAGTGGTTGACATGCACTTCGCTGACTTCATGGG
>NZ_JADEVE010000384.1 GCF_016125955.1 Acetomicrobium sp. S15 = DSM 107314
GAAAGCCTCTCGCATAGCAACTCGAGCCCCTTGGGAGAAGGCTTTAAGGCTCCGTCATCCAAAGTCACCATATGGCTACGAGGCAGATCTTCCCAATTTAACAACCTCAAAACCAACCTGCACTCCGATAAGGGACGGCCAAAAGGTCTTGCTGGAAGTCAAATCCTGCACGCTCTTCGGAAAAGAGGTAGCTGCCTTTCCTGACGCCGTCACCGCGAGGGGTAAAAGGCACATCGAGGAGATGGCCAGGCTGACTAAGGAGGGTTTCA
>NZ_JADEVE010000385.1 GCF_016125955.1 Acetomicrobium sp. S15 = DSM 107314
ACGAAAGACCGCTCCTGGAGGTCTTGAACAACAGAAGCTCCGCCGTGGGCCTCATGATTTCTGGAACACTTTTAGCATCGTAAGGGGATGTCTCCTCAGGGTTAGGTTTCTGTTGTGTTTCAGGCTCGGCCTTTTGGGCGCCGGAAGTGTTAGCTTCCCCCGAAGGGGTAGTATTTAAATGCGGGTTGGCATAGTTTACAAAATTCTCGGCCTACTTGTAATAGTTGTATCGCTATGGATGTTGTGGCCGATCTTTTGTGCGGCGATCGACGGCAGCGACGACTTGTTACCCCTCCTTTACAGCATTGTCTTA
>NZ_JADEVE010000386.1 GCF_016125955.1 Acetomicrobium sp. S15 = DSM 107314
CTCTTTCTGTTTCGGATCCGGCAGGACCCGATCAATGATTTCGCCGATCGCCGGAATATGTTCAAGTAGAGAAGCCATACTATACGCCTCCTCATCTGATCAGAGCCCCGATAAGGCCGCCGAAAAAACCAGATGTAGCGCAAATCATCGCGATCCAACTTTTCCAACTGCCCAGTAAAGCCGATACATCGCTCCGACTGGACCTTCGGCTTCTCCATAGGCGCTCCGCCTCTTAACGACGAGCCTGTGCGCCAATAGCTCTCGTTGCGTCGTATTCGATCTCAGTCTAAAATGTCAGTTAAGAC
>NZ_JADEVE010000387.1 GCF_016125955.1 Acetomicrobium sp. S15 = DSM 107314
GCCTTGCCAGCGCGCTATATAAAAACCCATCACATCAGGATGGTTAGCCGCTGTGCAGCATGTCGAAAGCGCGGCTGCGAAGCGATTACGATATTATTGTATGTGAAATGGGCGGAGTCCAGGAGAGGGCAGAATCGCCCAAGGAAAGGGAAGACAGCGGCACGCGGGAGCGGCTGCGGGAGATGTTGCGCGCTGGCACGCTCGATACGCGCGAGGTAGAGGTCGAGGTCGCAGAGAGCGCGTCTTCTATACGGTGCTTGAGCTCTTTCTGCTCCGTCTCGGTAGCGGCACCCACCTGAATGACCGCCACCCCGCCGACCAACTTGGCCAACCGCTCCTGGAGCTTTT
>NZ_JADEVE010000388.1 GCF_016125955.1 Acetomicrobium sp. S15 = DSM 107314
AACCAATTGTGGGTGGCAGACCTAACCTATGTCGATGTACGCAGTGGGTTTGTATATGCTGCATTCGTCATAGACATATTGCTGAGATTCATCGTAGGTTGGCGAATTCTTGAGGTCTTTAAAGACGGACCTCGTACTCGATGCCTTAGAACAGGCTCTATATGCCCGGAGGGATACGAAAGGGTTGGTTCACCTCAAGCGACCATGGTCTTTAATACCTTTCCATACGCTATACGCAAAGGCTGCGCTAAGCAGGGATAGAGCCATCCGTGGGCAGTGCAAGCGATCCTTACGACAATGCCTTGGCTTAAATCCGTAATCGGTCTTAGTAAGACCTGAGGTCATCGCGAGAGCGCAGGCCGTGGCATAACCTTGAGTGACGTCGAGTTTGCCACATTGGAGTGGGTGAATTGGTTTAATAACAGCAGGCTTCTTGGAGCTATAGGAAATATTCCGCACCTCAAGCTTCGAGGAAAAGTATTACAATCTCCAGGAGATCCCAGCCGTTGTGGCTGGACTCAAATAAACGGGCCTTTCGGAAAAGCCGGGGCGGTTCAGATCGTTTATAATTTGAATCTAAAGGTAACAATGGTATCGAGGGGTGAAGAAACGGCTATGTTGAAGAACAATGGTGCAGAAGAAATGGGTGTTTTAGCCAAACTTCCTGCCCTTGCGAAAACCTCACCGACCCAGCAAAAGCGCGTTTGTGATTTCATTTTAAGCAATTTTACTCAGGCGGCTTTTATGACAGTAGCACAAATAGCAGAGGCCTCGAAAGCAAGCCCTGCAACGGTGGTGCGCACAGCGTATCGCTTAGGCTATAAGGGCTTTCGCTCTCTTCAGGAAGATCTAAAGAAGTTAGTTCTCTCTACAACTTCTCCATCTTGGCGACAATTAGAGGAATCATGGACTAGGGATGGAGGCAAAGATGTGTTGTTCGATGTCGTTGCGGAGAATCGCAAGAGCATACAAGAGATCCTAACGCCTCGTTTTCGAGAGAGTTACGCTAAAGTCATCGCGATTTTAGACGAAGCCAGCAGGATATTCATCGCGGGCTTCAGGACCACAAAGGGAATCTCCCTTTTGTTTTATTCCCTTTTGCATCAATTCCATTCTTCGGTAACGTTGGTTGGAGCATCGGGTCCAGAGAGCATGTTCGAAGATCTTTTGGACATGCAGTATGGGGACGTCTTGTTTTCGATTCTCTTAGGGCCTCGATATGCCACTCACACGGTGGATGCCACCAGGTTTGTCTGGGAAAAGGGGCTCCCCACGATAGTCCTTACTAATCAGTTATCATGTCCAGCTGTCTCCTTTGCTACAGAGGTGCTAATAGCGCCGCCCTGCGGCTCTCACTACTCAGTAGCATCAACCATAACTATTTTAGAAGCTATTGTAGTAGAGCTGGGGCGTAAGGATTACCAGAAAGCGGTGGGAAAACTAAACTATTTAAGAGATTTGCTTGCTAAGTATAAGATTACTACAATATAGCAACTTTCTCCGATCCGACTTTGATACTTCATATGTTTTGATCTCTCAGCATATGGTTAGTTTCTAACCCTTTTCCCCATCAAGATTGTGCTCATTCGTTCAGGTCTCATAGCGACTAGTAAAAATTTTATCTTTAGAGATGGCGGTCATTCGAAGTAAATGCCAAGTTGGTTATTTTTGATCTCAAGGCTTGACATTTCTGGGCATTTATGTAACCTTAGCATATGGGTGAAAATAACTGTTCGCAAATATCGTGATAATGATAGGTTATGTTTCACTCTATGTTTTAGAGGTACCAAGTTGTTTCATTATCATAACAAACAGGAGGGGTTGAAAGTGAGGAGGAGTTTACGAATTGTCGGTGTAATGGCGATTAGTCTTGTTTTCGCGTTTAGCTCATTGACGCAGGCGGTTGAGCGCCTTTCGTTGGCTACTGGAGGGACAGCTGGCACTTACTACCCTATAGGTGCCGGGATAGCTTCAATCATTTCTAAATACGTGGAGGGGGTAGAGGTTACGGCGGAGGCCACGGGAGCCTCGGTGGCCAATCTTAGGATGGCCAAAGATAATAAAGTGGAATTGTTGATGGCTGCCTCTAACACTGCTTGGGGTGCTTTTAGTGGTCATGAGCCTTTTGATAAAGAGCCGGTGAAAAACATACGCGGAATTACAGCTCTTTATCCAGAGGTTTTTCAGTTCGTAGTCCTGAAGGGCTCAGGGCTTACTAAGATAGGCGAGCTTAAGGGCAAGAAAGTAGTAGTAGGAGCCCCTGGCAGCGGCACGGAGAGAACCGCATCTATGATCCTTGAGGCTCATGGATTGACTTACAAAGATATCGAGCCGAGGTTCCTGTCGTTTGGAGACGGCATTACTGCCCTTAAAGACAGGTTGGTAGATTGTGCCGTGATCGGTGCCGGTATTCCCACATCGGCAGTCGTCGATGCCTCTGTGAGTTTGGATATTAATCTTCTTGAAGTTGACAAAGAGCCCATGGAGAAATTTATGGAAAAAGTCAGCTATTTCCGTCTCTTCACTATACCTGCTGGTACTTACAAAGGTGTAGATAGGGATGTTTTAACGGGCGCAAGTCCTGCTCTCCTTATAGCGAGGGAAGATTTGGATGAGGAAGTGGTATATAAAATCACAAAAGCCATCTTTGAGCACCTTGAAGACCTCCGAGGCATACACGCACAAGCTGACAACATCTCACTCGAGGGAGCCTTACAGGCCATGTCTATCCCTTTGCATCCGGGTGCGGAAAAATACTACAAAGAAGTTGGGTTATTGAAATAAACATTTTTCTTAAAGGAGGCGCTATAGAGCGCCTCCTTTAAGAAAAGTTGAGGGATTTAAGGATGTATAAATATTTGTTTAGGAGAATTATTTTAGCCATTTTTGTCCTGGTTGGCCTAGTTGTGTTTCTTTTACCTGTCAGCGTGCTTATAATAAAGGAGTATTCTACAGGCGCGGTACTTTTTAGAGCTTGTGTACCTCACGGGTACTCTTTTGCTACAAAGATAAGACATTCAGTTCATTTGACGCCAGTATATGAATATTTTCGTGTTGGAGCTCATGGACAACTTATAATTACAGGAACAGCCTTTAAGGACTTGGGATGGGGGGTTCCCTCGACATTTCGTCAAAATATAAAGTTTGAAAATGGATTTATGGTCGTAAATAACATAAATAAACCCATAGATTTTATTCCTTTCAGGGTAAATCTCATTGCTAAACCTCATTTGATTTTAGGTAAATTAAGAGATGTAGATTTGTTGCGATATGTAATTGATGGAGGTCGTATTGATATATCGATACAGAGAGTGCCATATATCATTTTGTTAATTAGAGGTGAAATAGATGAATTTAAGATCTGATAAAATAGGTATATCTATAGATTACAAAAATAACTCTATTGAGGATAAAATTGAAAATACTCGAGAGCTTAAAGGGTTTATAGCTAAAATTTTTACTTCTGTTGCAGTTATAATGTCTTTATACCACCTCTATTCATCAGGGATAGAAATGTTGCCACAAATACAACACAAGGCTATTCATCTAAGCTTAGCTTTATTCTTAACTTATTTCCTTTATCCAGCTGCAAAAAAACAAAGAAACAAAGTCACTAAGGTGGATCTTTTATGTGCAGGACTTAGCTTGTTAATAGGTGCTTATATAACTTTCGATTACATAAATATTGTTTATCGCGCGGGTAGTCCAAACTTTACAGATCTGATCTTGGGCGGCATTATGATTATTCTCGCATTGGAGGCAGCACGAAGGACCATGGGGTGGACGCTGGTGTTGGTGGCGCTGTTTTTTCTGGGGTATGCCCTCTTCGGTCACTTGATACCGGGTCAGCTGGGGCATAGACAATACTCAGTCTCGCGAGTTATAGAGCATATGTTCTTGACCTCAGAAGGTATTTATGGCGTTGCTATTTATGTTACCGCCACATTCGTTTTTATGTTCATGCTTTTAGGAGCCTTTCTTAGTGAGACCGGTGGAGCACAGTCGTTCATTGACCTTGCTTTTTCTCTCGCTGGCCGCTATCGAGGAGGACCTGCCAAGGCTGCAGTTGTGGCAAGCGGCTTCATGGGCACTATTTCGGGGAGTTCTTTTGCTAATGTAGCTGGGACTGGCGTGTTTACGATTCCCCTTATGAAGAGCGTAGGGTATAAGCCGCATTTTGCTGGCGGCGTAGAGGCAGCATCTTCATCAGGTGGGCAAATCATGCCGCCTATCATGGGAGCTGCAGCCTTTATTATGGCAGAAATGACAGGGATACCTTACGGACGTTTAATAATATATGCAACAGTGCCAGCTTTGCTTTATTACATTTCTGTTTTTCTAATGGTGGATTTAGAGGCGGCAAGGCTAGGCCTT
The DNA here is from genome assembly GCF_016125955.1 of Acetomicrobium sp. S15 = DSM 107314. Taxonomy (NCBI): domain Bacteria; kingdom Thermotogati; phylum Synergistota; class Synergistia; order Synergistales; family Acetomicrobiaceae; genus Acetomicrobium; species Acetomicrobium sp. S15 = DSM 107314. Next base: position 4,375 of record NZ_JADEVE010000388.1, read on the forward strand.
AAGGGAATGCCTAAAGAAAATGTCCCCGATTTTTGGAAAACGCTTAAGAAAGGCGGATTTCTGCTTCTGGCACCTGTAATTATTGTTTATATGCTCATCGTTGGTTATTCGCCTATTAAGGCTTCTTTTGCTGCAGTGATATTTGTGATTGTAGCCAGTATGTTAAGCAGAGAAACACGTTTAACTCCAGCCAAGTTCATGTTGGCTTTGGAAAAAGGGGCCAGGACTTCACTTTCTCTCATCTCTGCGTGTGCTGTAGCTGGGTTAATTGTAGGAACAGTAACCCTTACTGGTCTTGGAACAAAATTTGCCGATCTTGTAGTGAATTTGGCGAGTGGTCAGCTTTACCTTGCTCTGTTATTAACTATGATTGCCTCTATCATTATGGGTATGGGCATGCCCACGGCAGCCCTTTATATTATTTTGGGATCCATGGTAGCGCCAGCCTTAGTTAAATTGGGAGTTCCTGTCATTGCCGCCCACATGTTCATATTTTACTTCGGATGTTATGCTGCGGTTACTCCACCTGTGGCTCTTAGCTCCTACTTAGCAGCATCAATCGCAAAGGCTGATCCTGTAAAAACGGCTTTTGCAGGATTAAGATTAGCTTCTGCTGGGCTTATAATGCCTTTTATGTTTGTGCTTTCACCTAAATTGCTATTATGGGAAGTTGGATCTGCAATAGAGGCATTTAGCGTTATTTTTACTAGTTTAATAGGGATTTTTGCCTTTGCTTCAGCCGTGGAAGGTTATTTTATGGGTAAATTAGTGCTTTACAAGCGTACATTTCTATTTGCTGCGTCATTGTTTCTTATATATCCAGGTTTGTTTACTGATACTGCATGAATCATTATAGTGGGTTTGATATTGTTATTACAATATATAGCTTCGCGTAAGGCTAACGCATGAGCAAGGAGGAAGGGTGTAGATGTCTCTCAAGGTAGCTGTTCTCGGGGCTGGCAACGGAGGATTAGCAATGGGAGCCCATTTGGCCCTAATGGGTTGTAATGTGAAGATTTATGACAAGTTTCCCGAGGCTGTTAAACCTTTACAGAAAGAAGGTGGAGTGCATCTTAAGAGTGCTTTTGTGAATGGTTTTGGGCCTTTAGAGAGTGCTACTTCTTCTATAGAAGAGGCGATTGCTGGTTGTGATTTAATTATGGTAGTAACGCCAGCCTTTGCTCATAGGGAGATTGCCCAATCCTGCGTCCCTCTGTTAAGAGATGGACAAAAGATAATACTCCATCCTGGCAGAACTGGTGGAGCCATGGAGTTTTATCATATTCTATCAAAAAAAGCCCCTGGCCTCGATGTAATTGTAACTGAGACTCAAACGCTCGTATACGCTTGCAGACGCACTGGACCATCTGAGGTTACCATATATGGCGTAAAGGAACGAGTACCCTTAGCTGCTATTCCGGCTTTTAAGACGAAGGAAGTAATTGCTTTACTTAAAGATTTCTACCCTCAGTTTACTGAAGCTCAAAATGTTCTTGAAACTAGCTTACTCAACATGGGAGCGATTTTTCATCCGACCCCTACGATATTTAACCTTGGGCGCATAGAAGAAGGCCAAGAATTTGAATATTATCATCAAGGCATAACTCCTTTAGTGGGGCGTGTTTTGGACAAGATAGACCAAGAAAGGGTGGCAATTGCCGAAAGCTTGGGGTTGTCCAACTTAACCGCGCTGGAGTGGCTTCGAAGTGTCTATGGGATTGAGATAAACAAGGGAGACGATATTTGTAGCGCCATACACAAAACAAAAGTATACGCAGGCATTATGGCACCCAAGGATCCTTATACCCGCTATCTTACCGAGGATGTCCCTATGAGTCTGGTCCCGCTTTCTGAGTTAGCTAAAATTGCGAACATCAAAACGCCGATAGTTGATTTAATAATTGAAATCGCGTCCACCATACATGAAAAAGATTACAGAAGCTCGGGGCGGACATTGGGGCGAATGGGCGTACAAGGGCTTTCAAAATATGCTCTTTTAGAATATGTAAATTCTGGAATACGATAGAGAGGTGAGAAGTGTATGAATAAAGTTGAGTTCTTATATCTAAGTCAAAAAGACGTTATTGAGTGTGGGGCTTTAGATATGGGAATGGTCATTAGCGAGTTGGAGGTAGTCTTTAAATTGCACTATCAAGGAAAGACCATCATGCCTGATAAAATGGTCCTTAGATGGGGAGATATGGACTCTGAAGCCATAAACGGACGAATCAATGCCATGGCTGGCTATATAAGTGACCCCATTAATGTTGCTGGTATTAAATGGATAGCAAGCAAGCCTCAAAATCCGATGAAATATGGGATGCCTAGAGCCTCTGCGCTCATCATTTTAAATGACCCAGAGAAAGGGTTTCCCATAGCTGTTATGGATGGCACTGTGATAAGTGCTATGAGGACGGGAGGTGTTACTGGAGTAGCAGCTAAGCGGCTTGCCCGAAAAGATTCTCGCGTATTATGTCTTATTGGGGCTGGAACTCAGAACAGAACGCAGCTTATGGCCGTAAAAACTGCTTTGCCTTCTATAGATACAGTAAAGGTTTATGATTTAAACTATGATCGCGCCAAGAGGTTTGCTCAAGAGGCATCAGAAAAATTCAATATCGACCTTTTTGCTGTAACCTCGCCCGAAGAGGCAGTGCGAGATTCGGATGTTATTGTAACCGCTACAACTGCTACATCACCCATTGTAAAACTTGCTTGGGTTAAAGAAGGGGCTTTCATATCCAACGTCGGTAACTACGAAGTTGAAAGTGAAGTTCTTAAGAAAGCCAGCAAGATAATAGTCGATGACTGGGAAAAGGTTAAACATAGAGGCGTGCAGACAAGTGCTATTCTGTTCAAAGAAGGCAAATTGAGCGATGAAGATATATACGCCAATTTAGGGGCAATAGTGGCAGGAAGCGTGGCTGGGAGAGAAAACCAAGAAGAAATCATATTTTTTAATCCAGTTGGCATGGCCATCGAAGATCTGATAGTAGCCAATAAGATTTACAAGACTGCAAGGATCCGCAACCTAGGCGTTTCTTTGCTGCTTTGGGAGCAACCGTATTGGGTGTGAGTAAAATTACTGCGGAATAAAGCATGAGTTGAACAGGTCATTGCATCCTTTGCAATCTAGCAGGGTTGTGTTTTTGAGCTACAGCTTCCTTGTTTGTTGTGTCTAGTGCGACTATGTTTAAGGTTAAAAACATAAATTTGGAGAAAAAGGTTCGTGTGCCAGGTGCAATATGCACGAACCTTTTTCTGTTTGTTCTATACTTGTGGCTTGGTGTCAAACTTGCTGAGTTGCGTAGCAGCGTGGCCAAACTGAAAAGACAGTATAATGTATAGAAGGGTGAGGGCTAAAGCTGCAGGTTGCCCAGGTTCTTTTGGGCTTTCACTATGGCCGATATGGTCTGTGCCATGGAGTCGAATTTTTTCACCGCATCCCTCATGATCTTCGTGGAATCGCCCATCTCTTCGGAAGCCACTGAAACCCCCTGACTTGCCGACTCCATGATGCCAGTCAGATTTTCTAAGAATCCTTTGTTCATGTCCAGAAAGCTGAGGAAGGAACCCATAGTGTTACGAAGCACATGAAACATCTCGCCTACGCTTTTTATATTATCCATGGTGTCCTCGACGGCTTTAGATATCTCTCCAACCCTTTGCGATATGCGCTCCGATGCATTTCGCGATTCCACGGCTAACTTCTGGACCTCCGACGCCACTACGGCGAAACCCCTGCCATGTTCTCCGGCTCTTGCAGCTTCGATGGAGGCGTTCAAGGCAAGTAGGTTCGTCTGCTTGGCGATCTTTTGGATCTCCTTGGAGATTTTTTCTATCTCCAAAAATGAGTTGAGGGTAGAGTAAGTAGAGGCCACGGTGCGATCTACATCTGCGCTCATGTTCTCCAGGTTTGTGCCGGAGCTTTCGAGCTCTTTGGCAAGGTTCATGTTCAGTTCTTTGATCTGCCCTGCGTTTTTTTGGGCCTCTTGCCTACTTTGGTCAAAGTCTTTCACGATGCGCTCGAACTCTCCTTTTAGCTCAGCGAAGCGCTGTGATATCTCGGAGAGTTCGCTCTGGACCTCGAGAACACGATGGACGAGTACTTCATCTAACTGTTCCATGAAAGAGGTCATGAGCGTGAAACCGAAGTGAGATCTGGAGAGCTTGTGAATAGCTTCTGGATGGCTCATCTCTTTCACCTTACTTTCTGACGGCCAGGGTAGCCTTTGTGCCATACCATTCCTCGATTAAGTCGACGCCGCTTTTAAGTTGGCTCAGCCATTGAAAGAACTTTCTCACGTTGTCTTTGCCTTTTATCACAGCACCATGCTGCGGGGCGACGGCTTCGACATCCCTGCTCGAAACAATATTGGCCCAAAAGTTGGATGCCTCCTGCGAGGCCATGTAGCGGCGGTGGAAGCCCTCCATGTAGCGAACGTGTTCGTCGAAGCGCTCCACAACGGGATATCGCTTCCCCGGAGGAAAGATGGCGGCGCCGATGTCGCCGCTGAACAGTATCTTCGAGACGGGATCGTAAAGCGTGTGCTGACCCGTGGAGTGGAGGAAATGTGCGGGTATGATCTCAAGCCTTTGGCCGTTCTTTAAAGTTATGACACCTCCCCTGTCTGGGATGGGGGATATGCGGCTTTGATCGAAAATGCCGAAGTGCGGCAGAAAGCGCGTCCAAAGCCCTGATATATGTACAATCGCTCGCTCGGCCATAGAAAGCCATAGCGTTATGCCGGAACTCACATCCGGATCCTGATGGGAATAGAAGATATGGGTGATACTGTCGATATTGACCATCTCGGTGACGTTAGCCAGCACGCGCGGAAACACGTGGGCCCCGCCTGGGTCGAGGAGTACGACCTCGTCGCCGCTTTGAATCAAATACTGGTTCGTTTGGACGACGCCATCTTCTTCCTGCTCCTCCCACCCTAACAGCATAAAGCGCCTGGATGCGTCCTCGTAAAGCGTCAAACTGCCCGTCTTTGCCATCGCAGATTATCCCCCTTTTAGTTCCACTCTCTCCTCAAATACGAGCGGCATCTCCGCAAAGTATATTGCTGTCTCCCTGAGCCCTTCGGCGAGCGGTGTGACTTCGCCTAATCCCAACTCTGCTTTCATGTTTTTTACATCCGCCGCGCTGTATCTGATGTCGCCAGGGCGCGGAGGCTCAAAGACCGGAGTCTGAGTTACGCCTATTATCGAAGAGATGAGCGCATATAACTCGTTGATGGATACAGCTACGCCAGATGCGACGTTAAAAACCCTTCCTCCGAGCTTGTGCGATCTTTCGGCTGCGGCTATGAAGGCTCGGGCTACATCCCTCACGAATATGAAGTCGCGCATCTGGCGGCCGTCGCCGTAGATCTTGACTTCCTTGCCCGTAGTTAAGGCCTCAATGAAGCGCGGAATGACAGCTGCATATTCTCCATTCGGATTTTGCCTCGGGCCGTAGACGTTAAAGAGCCTCAAGCCTACCGCGCGCACCTTCCAGGCGCGGTGCGCCATGGATGCGTATATCTCGTCTATGAGTTTCGTTGCCCCATAAGGAGATTGCGGGGCAGGCGGATCGTCTTCTTTAAGGGGCTTTGTGCCACCCTCGCCATAGACGGCAGACGAGCTGGCATATACTATAGGAAAACCTTTTCTTCTAGCGATGTCGAGGAGCCGAAGCAACGGGGTGACGTTTTGTTCGTGGCACGATAGAGGGTGCTCCATCGACATGGGGACAGACACCATGGCGGCCAGATGAAAGAGCGCGTCTATGCCCTCTGTTAGCTCTTCGAGGATAGCGCTATCCGTCACGTCTCCCTCTACGAACGAGAAGCGCCTTCCCTTGAGGTGCGAAACATTATCGCGACACCCCGTAGAGAGATTGTCGAAGCAAGTGACACGCCAACCTCTTTCGACGAGAGCCTCGCACAAGTGCGACCCTATAAACCCAGCTCCGCCAGTGACCAGAGCGTGAGGCATCGTCACAAATCACCCGCCTCCGTGGTATTATACAAAAATATAGCGAATAATTGCGCTAAAATTATAACCCACGCAGATGTGCAGTGGCAAGGGGGAGGGGCTTTGAGGGTTTTGCTTTTGGGTTTTGGCAATGTTGGCCGACAGTTCTGCGAAATGTTATCTGTCAAAGCCAACTTCCTAAAGGCGAATTATGGTTTGGAAGTGTGTGTCGTAGGCGTGGCTACGCGCCACAGGGGCAGCGTTTGTGCCGCAAACGGCCTTCCCGTCGAGGGACTTTTGAAAACGGAAGAAGAGACAGGGCGCGTGGACGTCTGGGAACAACCGTATAGCGTAGGGCAGAGCGTGGACGAGCTTTTGGAAAGCTGTGACTACGACGTTTTAGTGGAGTGTACCTCACCGAACATAGAGACCGGCGAACCAGCGGCGGATTATATCCGCAAAGCCCTAAGGGGTAAACATCACGTAGCAACATCGAACAAAGGCCCCTTGCTCTTTCATTTTCATGAATTGACGGAGATCGCCGCCGTGAATGGCGTGTATTTCCTTTACGAGGGCACCGTTATGGCCGGCACGCCCCTCTTTTCCTTGGCGAGATGTGGCCTTGCCGGTAGCAGGATACGCCGTTTTGAGGGGATTATAAACAGCACGACCAATTACATGCTCACCCTCATCGCCGCCGGATCTTCGTTCGACGAGGCCGTGCGCGATGCCCAAAGGCGTGGCTATGCTGAGGTTGATCCGACGCTGGATGTAGATGGATGGGATGCGGCAGCCAAGGTTATCATTGTGGCTCAGGCGATTTTAGGGATGCCAGTTGTCGGTTTTCGCTCCGTCGCAGTAGAGGGGATACGCGGTATAACGCCGTATATGATGGATGATGCCCGCCGCAGAGGTGTGTGCATAAAGCTCGTCGCGAGGGCTTCGCTCGACGAGGAACCGTCCATTTCTGTCAAGCCCGAGGCTGTACCCTTTTCTCACCCGCTCGCGAGCGTCGAAGGAATAAACAACGGGGCTCTGCTGCTCTCTGATACAATTGGAGAAATTAGCATAATCGGTCCAGGCGCCGGAGCCAGGGAGACGGCGAGCGCCCTCTTGAGGGATTTAATAGCCATAGAGATGGGGGGGAAAGTGCTTGAAAGGTAGAGTGGCGATCATTGCCGATACCCATGGTAGCATCACGGCTTGGGAAGGGGCCTGCGCTGTCTGGGGAGCTGTTGATGCTATATTCCATGTGGGGGATGTGCTCTATCATGGCCCGAGGAATCCCATGCCCGATGGGTACGATCCGAAGGTGTTGGCGGAGGAAATCAATGCTTCCACCACCCCCGTATTCTTGGTTAGGGGCAATTGTGATGCCCCAATTGACGAAGTGCTGCTAAAATGGCCGGTGAGTGCCCCTCTGCTCGTTTCCTGGTGGAACGGGAGACTTCTGCTCTTCTCTCACGGCGAGGATCCGGAGGCGTTCAGGGAGAAGGCTATCCTCTGCGGTGCCACAGTGGCCGTATCGGGACACACGCATTTGGCCTCTATTAAGAGAGAGAGGAACGTCATATTCTTAAACCCGGGTTCTGCGAGCCTTCCCAAAGGAGAGCTTCCTCCGTCGGTGGCTCTCCTGGACGATGAAGGCATAGCTATATTCTCTCTCAGTGATGGAAGTAGACTATTATATGAGCCTTGGAGGTGAAAATCCTTGCCAAAGGACGACGAATACGGTCAAGAAATCGTTATATTGGTTTTCGATCTGCTCGGCGAACAATACGCGCTGGAAGTCGAAGATGTGCGCGAGATTGTGCGGATTTCCGAGCGGATAACGAGGGTCCCCAATGCGCCTCCTTATGTGCGAGGCGTGATCAACCTGCGCGGCACCGTGATACCCATCATGGATGTCTCTCTGAAGCTGGGGGGGGAGGCTTTGGAGTTGGGGACGAGGTCGCGGATCGTCGTGGTTGAGCACAGAGACGTTGCCTTCGGTGTCATCGTAGATGGAGTAAGAGAGGTGAGGGTGATAGAAAAAGGACAAGTAGAGCCGGCCGATTCGGTAGATTCGAGCATATCAAGGGAATACTTGAAGGGCGTGGCCAAGATCGACGACGGACGGCTGATAGTCCTTTTAGACATCGCCGGCCTCTTCGAAATCGAGTCCTTCTTGGGAGAGCAGGAGGTAGCGGAAGGGGGGGCATCGCGCTGAGGCTTTTATGATGCGCGTCGATCTTCACCTCCACAGCAATTGCTCTGATGGTACCCTCTCTCCGGGGGATCTCGTTCAGCTGGCGAAGGATCGCGGTGTAGTTGTGATAAGTCTCACGGATCACGACACCACTGAAGGGCTCGATGAGTTTATGCGAAGCTGCGAACGCGCTTCTGTGCATGGCATAGTAGGCGTAGAGCTGTCCGCCGACGCTCCTTACACAGTTCATATCTTGGGCTATCGTTTCCGCCGCGATGATGCTTTCTTGGAAAAGTATTTATCATCCCTCCGGGAATACAGAGACAAGCGCAATGCGGCGATCTGCAAGAAGCTCAATCAACTCGGCATAGAGATCTCGTTGAAAGAGGTGGAAGCTGAGGCTGGAGGTGAAGTGGTGGCACGACCCCATTTCGCCCGTGTGCTGGTCAGGAAAGGATACGCGCCGGACTTGCACAGCGCTTTCAGGCGCTTCTTGGCCAAAGGTGGGCTTGCTTATGTGCCGAGGGTCCGCTTTTCTCCCATCGAGTGCATCGACCTCATTTCGAAGAGCGGGGGCGTATCCGTGTTGGCTCATCCTGGCGAAATCGATGCCGGAGATGAAGAGTTTTTTCGTATCCTTAGGGAACTTAAGGCCGCTGGGTTATGGGGACTCGAATGCTACTCGGCTCACCACAAGGGAGAGGATGTGTTCCGCTTTCTGAGGTTGGCAGATGAATTGGGACTGCGTCCCACTGCCGGGAGCGACTTTCACGGAGAAAACCGCCCAGGCGTCGATATCGGTATTGCGATACCAGATGAAATCATTCCATGGGACGAATTGGGTATAAATTTAAGAAGAATTTAAATTTTGGGAGGCAAGGCGATGTATATAGATCTTAGAAGCGATACGGTCACAAAACCCACGCAGAAGATGAGGGAGGCCATGGCAAATGCCGAAGTGGGCGACGATGTATACGGCGAAGATCCGACGGTTCGCGAGCTCGAGGAATATGCCGCCGATCTTACCGGGCATGAGGCGGCCCTCTACGTCACGTCTGGGACTATGGGTAACATTGTTTCGCTCTTGACGCATTGCAAGAGAGGAGACGGCGTCATAGTTGGGCGGAGGAGTCATATCTATACCCATGAGGGGGGAGGTATGGCGACCTTGGGAGGCATCGTTCCACTCGTGGTGGGCGACAACGATGGCATTCCTATGCAGGATGAGATAAAAGCTGCATGCAGGCCGGAGAACGTCCATTTTGCCCCCGCCGTCCTTTTGTGTCTCGAAAACACGCACAACAACTGCGGTGGCGTCGCGATAAGCGTAGAAAGTTTTGCCAAGTCGGTGAGTGCGGCCAGAGAGAAAGGTTTAGCTGTGCACCTGGACGGAGCCAGGCTCTTCAACGCTGCCGCCGCTTGGGATGTGGAAATAAAGGCCTATTCTTCCGTCGTGGATTCGGTGCAGCTCTGTCTCTCAAAGGGGCTCGGCGCGCCGATGGGGTCGCTTATATGCGCCTCGAAGTCGTTTATACATGAGGCGAGAAAGTGGCGGAAGCGAGTGGGAGGAGGTCTGAGACAAGCCGGAGTGGTGGCGGCCGCCGGCATGATCGCCCTTCAAGAGATGCGCCTGCGCATCGGGGAAGACCACGAGAAGGCCTCACTTTTGGCGAAAACGCTGGAAGATGGCGGCCTCTACGTTGAACCAGTGAGCAGGAGGACGAATATGGTATTTTTGGGCCTTCCCGAAGACGGCCTATCTGCTGATGAGCTGTCTTGGCGCTGCAGGGCGAGGGGCGTTCTCTTTAACGCCTCTTCCGAGAAAAGAGCCCGCCTGGTGACCCATTACGATGTCTCCTTTGAAGATGTGGGCAAAGCGGCCCGTATAATACTTGAGGAGGCTTTTCACTGATGCTGCATGCCTCGCGCCGGGATGTAGAAGCTTTGGTCGCCTGGACCATCGACGAGGCCAAAAAACGCGGCGCCTTCGGTGCAGACGCGATATACCTCCGCGGTGGGAGCTCGCATTTGGTCATGCGAGACGGCAATATAGAGGATGACGTCACCGGCGGCGCAAACGCTTTGAGCCTGCGGACGCTCGATTCCGCTGGTCACCAGGGAATAGCATACGGCAATGCCTTCGATCGGGCAGACCTGCTAAGCTTGATAGAATGGAGCCTATCTAATTGTCGCAATGCCAAGGACGACCCATATGTGGCTCTCTTCTCTGGTGCATCCTGCGGATGCGAATGCGATAACGATGCCCTGCGGTTGGAAGACCCTGTCATCTTGAGCGGACTCCCTCGTGATCGGCGTTTGCGCATTTGCAGAGAGATGACGGAACTGGCCTCCTCTTCGGATAAGAGGCTCCTTTCGGTTCGAAGCGCGGCCTGGAGCGACGGATGGGAAGAGGCATTTTACGCCAATAGCGTCGGGGTAGCCGCTTGGCGAAGGGAGACTTTCGCTTCCTGCGGCGTGGCTGTACTGCTCCAAGAGGGAGACAGCGTGGAGATGGGAGGCTATGACGACGAGAGCCACTTCTTCTCCGCGCTGGATCATGCTTTTGTGGCGGAGCGCGCTGTTAAAAAAACCGCTTTAGTCTTGGGGGGAAAACCGGTGCCGACCGGGCGCTACACTCTACTTTTGGATCCTGAGGCGACATCGTCGCTGCTCGCTATAGCGGGGGAGCTCTTTTGCGCCTCTCGGATTCATAAGAACAGGTCCCTTTTGAAGGGAAAGCTTGGCCGACAGATCGCCTCTCCGTGCCTTTCACTCGTCGATGACGGCAGGTTGCCAGGCGGTATGGGAACAGCTTTCTTCGACGACGAGGGAGTGCCTACGAGGCGCACTTGCCTCATGGAGAGCGGAAAGGTCAAGGGGTTTCTGTATAATATAAGGCACGCCAACGAAGATGGAGCGACATCCACGGGCAATGCCTCCAGGGGGATGGCTTCGCCCCCCGATGTGGATATTACGAACCTCTACCCTATGCCTGGCGAGCGCTCTCAGGCAGAGCTTGCAGGCGAGATTGGGCGCGGGCTGTACGTAACGGAGATGATGGGCTTGCATACCGTGGATTCGGCGAGCGGCGATTTCTCTTTAGGGGTGAAAGGCGCACTGATAGCGGACGGCGAGATCGCATCCCCTGTCGCGGAGACTACTATAGCGGGGAACATCCTCGAGTTGCTAAAGCATGTCGTCGTTTTGGGAAACGACCTGAAGTTCTTCGGAAGCGTAGGCGGATGCTCTATGGTGGTGGAAGGAATTGCGGTGGCGGGCAAGTAGAATAGCTCTTGTGAGCTTGATATTCTTTGCGACTGCGTTACCTCTCTGGGGAGCTCAGGGCTGGAGGCTCTGGGAGGGAAACCAAATCGTGGGAGACATAGAGGTGCGGGAGCGCGGGAAGGAGACCCTGGCTCCCGTAGATGTAATGGGTGAGCTTTTGGGGTGTTCTGTGACTTTGGATGAGGATTCGCTCGTGCTCGAAAGCGGCGGCTCGTGCCTTGAGTTTGTAAAGAACGCCTCGGCGGCCAGACTTAACTCTCAGATCGTGCCTCTCCCCTCCGTAGTGCTCGTCGAAGAGGGACATTGGTGGGCGGAGGCGAAGTCTGCGGTTAGGGTCTTTTCCCGCTTCCTTGGCCGAGAATACAGATGGGCCGGCGTCGTGGAGATATCTTCTGATGGTAAAAGCAAAAGTGCCGTTACACCAGTGCAGGTCCAACCCAAAGAAGGACCTCAAGCGCCGCTGCCCGGCGCTTCTCCGAAATTGACCCTCTACGGCTTGCGCTGGGGCAAGCCCGGAGAGCAGATAAGGGCCGTAATAGATCTGTCCTCGCCGTTGTGGCCACAGGTGAGGGAATCGGAGGGAAAGATCGAGCTCGTCTTCGGCGATGCAGACCTGCAAGGGTTCGACAATCCTGACAATCCCTATACCTCCTCGATAAAGGTTTCTTCTGTTAAGTCCGGGAACAGGGCAGTGCTCTCCTTTCTCTACGAGGATGGGGTTGTCAAACATTTCCCTCTTCTCGACCCGCCGCGATATGTGGTGGATTTTTATTTAAGCGAAGCGGATAAGGCCAAGCCATTGACGCCTGCTGCACCGAGACCGGTTCAATCTGCGCCCGTTCGGGTTGCCCCGCAAGGCAGGCCTGTCGTGGTGTTGGATGCTGGTCACGGAGGCAAGGATCCGGGCGCTACGGCCAACGGCCTCAGGGAGAAGGAGATAAACCTATCCGTAGCGAAGAAGGTCGCCTCCATATTGAAGGACAAGGGATTCGAAGTTCGTTTGACGAGGTCCGATGACAGGTACCTTAAGCTGAACGAGCGGACTGAGATGGCCAACAGATACAACGCAAGCGTTTTTGTGAGCCTTCATTGCAATGCCCTTCCCGCTGGCAGACAGGCTAAGGGGTTTGAGATTTATTTAATGGCCCTTCCCACCGATAAAGACGCCTTGCAGCTCGCAATATTGGAGAACCGAGAATTGGAAGACGGGAGCCTATCAGTAGAGGCCGCCGACAAAAAGACGCGGATGCTTCTTCAAATATTGGGCGATATGGAGCAGAATGCGAAGATCGTGGAGAGTACGTCTTTTGCGGAAGTATTGCACAGATGCACTTCAAATAAAGGCATATCGGTGCGCAGGGTGGCTCAGGCTCCCTTCTTCGTTTTGAGGGGCGCGGCCATGCCCGCTGTTCTGCTCGAAATGGGATATATTACCAACTCGAGCGAGGCTAAGTTGTTGTCGAGTCCGTCTTATCAGCAGAAGCTGGCAAGTGCCATAGCTGATGGTATAGAATCATATCTGCGCTGAGCGGTAGACGGAAAGGAAGGTGGAGATGGTAGAAGAGATTGATCGCCCCGATGGAAAAAGTGAGTTGCCCAGGCGTAGTGCTGCGGCGGCAGAAAGGGAGCGTCCAAAAAAAGCGCCTTGGCCGATGAGGATCGCAGCATGGGCTGCTGTTATTTTGTTGTGCTTTTCGCTCGGTTATTTCGTTACCGATCTGGCTGTGCGTTTCTTCTTGGGAAGGGCAATTTTTGAGACGCCTCAAGGGGCTCAAACTGACGTTGGCGAGGGCGATGGATCCTTGGTGCAAGTCGAAGTAGCTTTATACGTGCCTAAAGACGGGGAGCTTGTGGAAAGCAGCTACTCTTTCCTGCCCAGCATAGCAGAAGAGGATATAGCCAAGACGATAGATCGCTTGTTGACTCTCTTGGCTCAAGAGAAGCTCGTGGGCAGAGAGTCTCGCGTGTTGCACGTTTTCAGGAGAGGCGAGATGCTTTACCTCGATCTCAACGCGGCGTTTTATGATTCCATCAAAAGCCTACAGGCGGATAGCGCGCTGCTCGTCGTTACGAGCATTGTGCGCACTGTGGTAGACAACTTCAGACCGCTACAGCAGGTGCGCTTCTTGGTCAACGGGAGGGAGGTTACCGAGCAGTTGCCCGTGGACATGTCTGTGCCATGGCAGCTCGCATCGCCTGAACGATGACATCGAGAGTTGACGGCAGGGCTTTAGACCAACTCAGACCTGTGCGGATTGAGAGGGGTTTCAACCGTTACGCTGAGGGTTCTGCCCTGGTGTCTTTTGGGGATACGAAGGTCATATGCACTGCGTCGATTGAGGAGAAGACCCCTCAGTTTCTCCGCGGCAGCGGCAAAGGATGGGTAACCGCGGAATATGCGATGTTGCCGCGCGCTACGGCTTCGCGCACTCCCCGAGACGTGATAAAAGGGCAGGTAACCGGGCGTAGCCAGGAGATCCAAAGGCTCATCGGGCGCAGCTTGCGGGCTGCGGTGGTTTTGCCCAAGTTGGGCGAGCGCACCATATGGATAGATTGCGATGTGATTCAAGCAGATGGAGGAACGCGAACGGCCGCCATAACCGGAGGGTTTGTGGCCCTCGTGGATGCCTTGCGCTGGCTTTGGCACGAAGGGAAGCTCATGTGCATACCCGTTGCTCACTTCGTCGCAGCAGTCAGCAGCGGTGTAGTAGATGGAAGATTGATGCTCGACCTCTGCTTCGAGGAAGATAGCAAAGCATCCGTCGATTTCAACGTCGTCATGAATGAGGTGCTTCAGTTCATTGAGATGCAGGGAACGGCAGAGGAGGGCGCCTTTGCGAGCGATGATTTGTATTCCATGCTGGATTTGGCTCGGCGCGGAATAGAGGAATTGATAAAAATTCAAGAAAAGTCGCTTCAGCTCTCGTCGGAGGAGTGGAAAGCCGTTGAAATTGCAGGTAGTCTTCGCCAGCAGCAATGAGCATAAATACGAAGAGATGAAAAGGTTGTTTGAATGGACGAACATCGAGCTGCTCTTCGGGTTGGAGGTCCTTCCGAAGGGTCTTGATGTCGAGGAGAGCGGGAAGAGTTACGCCGAAAACGCCTTGATTAAGGCGAGGGCCTGGAGCGAAGGCACAGGCATGCCTGCCATGTCCGATGACAGTGGGTTAGAGGTTGAAGCGCTCGACTGGAGGCCTGGCATCTTCTCTTCGAGGGTGGCCGAAAATGACGAAAGCCGCATTCGTCGACTGCTTGATGAGCTGGGTCGCAGGGAGAACAGAAGGGCCCGCTTTGTGGCAGCCCTGAGCTTGGTTTTGCCCCAAAGAGCTCAGGTGTGGATAACAGAAGGTTTTTGTTGGGGTAAAATAGCCTTCGAACTTTCCGGCAGTTTTGGTTTCGGCTATGACCCGGTCTTTGTGCCTATAGGCTACGAGGCGAGCTTTGCTGAGCTCGGTCCAAAGGCGAAGAGCCTCATCTCTCACAGGGCTGTGGCGGCCCGTGCTCTTTCTCAATTGCTTTCATCAGGCGGATTTTAGTTTGTTTTATCCGATAAAGGCATTATCGAAGGGAGGTTTTAACGATGAGGATTTTTCTTATGGTCATTCATGTGATATCCTGTACTGTTTTAATTGCTGTTATATTATTACAGCATAGAAAAGCAGGGGGATTTTCGGGCATCTTCGGCGGCGGCACCCAGGCTGATATGTCAGGGGGACAATGGCAGAGGTTATCGATGCTGAGCAAGGCGACCGTCATCTTGACGGGCGTGTTCATGGCGACATCTCTCTTGTTAGTGATCGTCGGATCCAGGTGAGGCCCATGGTCAAAAGGCTTGAAATACTGGAGGAAGTGCACGCCTTGCAAGTTTCTCCCGAGCGCCCCTTTGCGAGCGCCACTCATGAGGAGATCATGGCAGGCCACACGACCGATGTCTATTTTGTAAAGACGATCGATATATTGCGAGCCTGCGGCAAGCTCGAGGTGCCAGTGGTGGCGGAGATTTTCCCTCGGTACGACGGCATATTCGCAGGGCTCGACGAGGCACTAAACCTGTTAAAGGGGTCGAAAGTGGAAGTCTATGCCTTGCCTGAAGGGACGCCTTTCAAAGCGAAGGATGTGGTTTTTCGCATCCATGGGCCTTACAACGCCTTCGGCATATATGAAACGGCCATTTTGGGTATATTGGCCAGCTCGAGCAGCTGGGCAACAGCTGCTCGAGAGTGTGTAGAGGCAGCCGACGGCAGACCGGTCCTCTGTTTTGGTGCGCGGCATGTCCATCCAGCCGTGGCACCTGTAATGGAACGCGTCGCAGTGGCCATAGGCGGGTGTTCGTCCGCCAGCTGTATACTTGGAGCCAAACTGGCGGGGATAGAACCGCAAGGCACTATTCCTCATGCTGCTATTTTGATAGTGGGCGATACCGTCGAGCTGGCCCTCTTGTACGACAAATGCATCCCTGAAGAAGAAGCGCGCACCATATTGGTGGACACGTTTAAAGACGAAGCTGAAGAGTCACTTCGGGTTGCAAGGGCCTTGGGCGGCAAACTTGCCGGCGTAAGGCTCGATACGCCTGGGGAACGGGGAGGTGTAACACCGGAACTGGTGCGCGAAGTGCGATGGCGGCTCGACAAAGCTGGCTTTATCGATGTCAAGATTGTAGTCTCGGGTGGGCTTTCTCCCAATCGCATCAGAGAGCTGGCCCAGGCTGGAGCCGACTTCTTTGGGGTCGGAAGCTATATAGCCCATGCCAAGGCGATCGACATGACGATGGATATAAAGATGGTCGATGGAATGCCGAGAGCTAAAAGAGGGCGACTTCCCGGCATCGTCGAAAATCCGCTTTTGCACCGTGTTCTCTGATCTCAGGCGCCGTGCTGGTACAACCTTTAATGTGGAGTTGACAGAACGGGGCGCCCTTTATAGAATAGTCAAGCCTCGCTTTGTGCGAGTTTTTGCTTTTGATAGGAGTGAAGAATCGTGATAGGCAGCCGTACTTACGTAGCCAAAAGGGAAAACGTGGAGCGCAAGTGGTATGTGGTGGATGCTAAGGATGTCCCCCTGGGCCGCTTAGCCGTGTTTGTGGCTCATATACTTGCCGGGAAGCACAAACCGACTTATACTCCCCATGTGGATTGTGGCGATTTCGTGATCGTTGTCAATGCCGACAAAGTCAAGTTGACCGGCAAAAAGGCAGAGAGGTCCGTCATCTACAGCCACAGCGGTTATAAGGGCAGTCTAAAAGCCACATCTTTGGGGACGATGCTCTCAAAGCGGCCGGAACGCTTGGTGGAGCGCGCCGTCAGAGGAATGCTCCCGCGCAATCGTCTTAGGTACGATCGGAAGTTAAAAGTCTACCGTGGGCCAGAGCATCCTCATGCCGCTCAAAAGCCCGAGCAGCTTCGGCTCGAAGCTTAGAGAAAGGAGGTAGAGTGCGTGCCGCTATCTACGCCCTATTATTGGGGTACTGGCAGGAGAAAGACTGCCATAGCTCGTGTGCGATTGCGTCCTGGAGAGGGGCAGGTTCTGATAAATGGTAGGCCTGTGAAGGAGTATTTTCCCCGTGTCGCTTGGCAGCTTCAAGTATTAGCCCCTTTGAAGACGGCCGGAGTTGAGAACAGGGTGGATGTCTTGGCGCAGGCCAAAGGCGGAGGCCTTACCGGTCAAGCCGGGGCAGTACGTTTAGGAATAGCCAGAGCCCTCATCAAGCTCAACCCAGATTTGCGCCCGGCGCTCAAGAAATCTGGCATGCTCACGCGCGACCCGCGCATGGTTGAGCGCAAAAAATTCGGCCTTCGCAAGGCTCGTGCAATGTACCAGTACTCGAAGCGTTAATGAAGAGCGTTTAAAAAGAGGCGGGGGTGGTTGTATCCCGCCTCTTTTTCCTTGGCTTTGTGTGAATCTGCACCAGATTCCAACCTGCATTTGCGAGGAGATGGAAATGGTAAGCAGCGATGGTCCGAGTAGTTTAAGCGTGCTTTCTAACAGCGTAAGAAAAAGCTCGGACACCGGAACGGCCTAATCCCCCTTCCTCTATTGCCCGCCTCCGGTGTCACGCCTTGGGGTGCGGGCCCATTTTTTTAATCAACTGTAGGCCCACCCTTATGTCGATTTTGCTTAGATCAATCTTGTACTCCAAGTGGGGTGATGTTATGGAGGAGCGCTGGCAGGAACTTGTGCCTAAACTTCAAGAGCTCTTGGCCAGAGGGGATTATATGGCCATCAAGCGCCTGTTGTCGAGCATGGAACCTCCAGACCTCGCCGAAATGTTAGATACGACTCCCCCGAGGACGCGTGTCCTCCTCTTCAGGTTGCTGCCTAAGGATTTGGCTATAGAGGTATTCGAGCACTTAGAGGGTTCGGTTCGCGAGGAGCTCTTAGATCATTTTACTGACAACGAAATCGCAGAGATCATCGAGGAAATGTCCGATGACGATCGTACTGCGCTCTTTGACGAACTGCCGGCTAAGACGGTGAAGAAACTCCTCCTCAAGCTGTCACCTGCAGAAAGGGACATTGC
The DNA here is from genome assembly GCF_016125955.1 of Acetomicrobium sp. S15 = DSM 107314. Classification (NCBI taxonomy): domain Bacteria; kingdom Thermotogati; phylum Synergistota; class Synergistia; order Synergistales; family Acetomicrobiaceae; genus Acetomicrobium; species Acetomicrobium sp. S15 = DSM 107314. The sequence goes on from NZ_JADEVE010000388.1 coordinate 22,329, forward strand.
CAACGAGCTCTTAAATTACCCCGAGAGCTCCGCAGGGCGGATAATGACACCCGAATTTGTGGACCTTAAGGAATATATGACGGCTGAGGAAGCTGTAAGGCGCATACGCCAGCAGGCGCGAAAGAAGGAGACAATATACACGTGCTTTGTGATAGATAGAGAGAGGCGGCTTTTAGGGGTCGTGAACTTGGAAGATCTCATCATGGCCGAGCCCCAAACTCCAGTGCGCGCCATAATGAATCCCGATCCAGTTTGTGTTCGCACCGATACGGACCAGGAGGAAGTAGCTCGAATCATGGCCAAATATGACCTTCATACTATACCGGTTGTGGACAAAGAAAACAGACTGGTCGGCATCATCACGTTTGATGATATAATGGACGTCCTTGAGGAGGAGACCACTGAAGATTTTGAGAGGATGGCCGGCATCCAGCCTATAGAAGAGGGATACTTGGATACGGGTATTTTTACGCTGACTCGTAAACGCCTCCCGTGGCTTGTGATATGTGCGTTAATGGAGACTGTAAACTCCTTCGTTTTGCAGAGGTATTCTATTGAGATCCAAAGTGTTGTAGCTTTGGCTTATTTTATACCATTGCTTATAGATACAGGCGGCAACGTCGGAGCTCAATCGGCTACGCTTATGATAAGAGGTATGGCGGTAGGCGAGATCGATTTGCGCGACCTCTGGAGAGTGTTTGTCCGTGAGGTGTTTATCGCTTTGCTCTTGGGCGGCGTTTTAGTTGTGTTAGTCATTGCCAGAGCTTTTATGCTCAGTACAGGTCCAGATATAGCCCTGGTTGTGGCTTTAGCGTTAGTCTTTGTGGTGTTGTTGGGTAATTTGGCCGGGATAGTGTTACCCATAATCGCCAAGTTTTTTCGAGTCGATCCGGCCGTTATGTCAGGCCCATTTATAACTACCATCGTAGATGTGTGTGGGCTTATCATATACTTTAGGATCGCAAGATTTGTGTTGGGTCCATCTTTATAAGGTCTAAAAGAGTTGCCAATTGTTTCCACCTATGATAATCTTTTGCTGTCCCACAAGGGAGGCTAACGGGGTGAAGAAGTTGATGGCCTTTATTCGTGAGGCTAGAGCCGAACTTAAAAAAGTCACATGGCCGAGCAGGCAACAGGTGTGGTATTCTACGCTCATAGTGATAGGCGTTACCCTCCTGGTGGCCGCTTATTTGGGCGTAATAGATGTTGTCTTGACCGCCTTCTTCTCAAAAGTTATGAAATTGGGATGATGACTGATAAAATGAGGCGCAATATGGAACTCGCCGAACAGGAGGTGAGGGAGTCAGAAGAGGCTCCCTTGTCGGCGATGAAAGAGAAGCCCGAGCGTCGATGGTATATAGTGCAAACCTACTCAGGTTATGAAAATAGGGTTAAGGCCAACCTCGAGCAGCGCATAGCTTCTATGGGAATGGGAGATAAAATTTTCAACGTCCTTGTGCCCGTAGAAGAGCGCATATATGTTAAAGGCGGCAAGGCAAAGCATCAGAGGAGAAAGGTCTTCCCAGGCTATGTTTTGGTCGAGATGATCCTCGATGATCAGTCGTGGTATGTCGTGAGACATACGCCCGGCGTTATGGGTTTTGTGGGCACGGGAACCAATGCCGTGCCGCTTTCTGAGAGGGAAGTCAAGGATATCTTGGGGAGATTAGACAAAGAGCAGATCAAACCGAGAGTTGAGATAGATCTGAAGCCGGGCGATGTCGTCCGAGTCAAGAGCGGTCCTTTTGAGGGTCAAGCGGGGCCTGTCGTGGAAGTTCTTCACGATAAAGGGAAGGTTAAATTTTCCGTATCGGTCTTCGGAAGGGAGACAGCGGTAGAGGCGGATTACAGCGAACTCGAGAAGGTATAGCTGAAGGACGATCTTTGGTTTAAGCGGTTATGGAGGGAAGTAAAAGATGGCTAAAAAAGTGGTAGCGCAAATTAAGCTCCAGTTGCCTGCTGGCAAGGCTACTCCGGCTCCTCCGGTTGGGCCGGCCCTCGGGCAGCACGGCCTCAACATCATGGAGTTCTGTAAGCAGTTCAACGCTAAGACGGCTGATCAGCCGGGCATGATTATACCTGTAGTGATCACCGTGTACGGCGACCGAACTTTCACGTTTGAGCTCAAAACCCCCCCGGCCAGCGTGCTCTTGAAGAAAGCATTGGGCATAGAAAAGGGATCGAGCGAGCCCAATAGGGTCAAGGTGGGCAAGGTGACGAGGGAGCAGATCAAGGAAATAGCCCAGACCAAAAAGGGAGATCTTAACGCGACCGACATTGAAGCCGCTATGAGGATGATCGAAGGGACAGCGCGCTCGATGGGAATTGAGATATCAGAGTAAGCAATTGTGGCAGGGTAAAAAACCCGTTACGACCACTGGGAGGTTGAAAATATGGCAAGGGTGAGTAAGCGTTATGCTTCTCTCTTGGAGAAGGTGGACAGAAACAAGTATTATAGCCTCAAGGAGGCTGCGCATCTCGTCAAAGAAACCGCTACGGCCAAGTTCGACGAGAGCGTGGAGATGCACATCCGTTTGGGCGTGGACCCTCGCCACGCCGAACAGCAAGTGCGAGGGAGCATAATTCTCCCCCACGGCACGGGCGCTACCAAGCGAGTTCTCGTCATAGCTTCTGGAGAAAAGATGAAGGAAGCTCAAGAGGCTGGAGCCGACTATGTGGGTGGCGAAGATGTGGTGCAGAAGATCGAAGGAGGATGGTTAGACTTCGATGCTGTCATCGCAACGCCCGACATGATGCGCGTCATGGGAAGGGTCGGACGCATCTTGGGCCCCAGAGGCCTCATGCCCAGCAGCAAGGCTGGCACTGTAACGCTCGACGTCGCCGATGCTGTGAGGGAGATTAAGGCTGGGAGAGTCGAGTTCAGAGTGGATAAATTTGGGATAATTCATAATGCCATCGGGAAAGCGAGCTTTTCCGAGGAGGCGCTCTTCGACAACGCAAAGGCATTGCTGCGGGCCGTTTTGAGAGCGCGCCCGTCGGCTGTAAAGGGACAATATGTGCGAAGCATTGCCTTGAGCACGACCATGGGTATTGGCATTCGCGTCGATCCTTTCACCGCTCAAAAGGAGTTAACAGAACAGTAAATTAAATATAGTTTTGGACTACAGACAGTGGGTGCCCGAAACGGGGCTTAAATATTTGCCCACCGAGGTCCGCAAGCTCTAACGGCACACCAATGTTTTTGGGATTTTGGTGTCTTTGGGCTCTTGGGCCTCATACAGGTTCAGGAGCTTTTTTAATTTTGCCGCCTTTGTACAATGGGGCTTTTGGTCTTTTGTGCGGCTTGGGACGCAATCTATGAGTAGGAGGTGAAAACATGCCATCGCAAACTAACGTGGAGCAGGTAGCGCGCCTGAAAGAGTTGCTCTCGGACGTCTCGGCGGTCTTTGTGAGCGAATATAGGAGTTTAACGGTCTCACAGATGACAGAAGTTCGTGCCAAGCTCCGTGAGGCTGGGGGTGAGATGAAGGTGGCCAAGAACACCCTCATGCGCATCGCCATGAAAGAAGCGGGTCTCCCCGTCGTCGAAGATATGACCGCAGGTCCTAACGTTTATACTGTGGCCCATGGAGATCCCGTAACGGTTGCAAAAGCTCTCCTGGAGTTTTCTAAACAAAAGGGGAATGAGGCCCTTTCTATCAAAGGAGGAGTCTTGGGGAAGAAAGTCTTGAGCGCAGCGGAGGTGGAAGCTCTCAGCGCTCTTCCGCCGCGAGAGGTGCTTTTGGGGCAACTCCTCGGAGCCATCGGCTCTCCGCTTTACGGGCTAGTCAACGTGCTTTCTGGCTCAGCGAGAATGTTGGTAACGTGTTTGAACCAAATTAAGGTGCAAAAAGAAAAGGCTGCTACGGCCTAAAAATTTCCAGTCAGGAGGGTAATTTGCGATGAACAAAGAAGAGATCATTAAGGCTATCGAAGAAATGACGGTTTTGGAGCTTTCGGAGCTCGTAAAGGAGCTTGAGGAGCGCTTTGGCGTGTCTGCTGCTGCTCCGGTAGCCGCCATGCCAATGGTCGGCACCCCGGGTGTGGCTGCTGGCACGGGAGCGCCAGCTGAGGAAGAAAAAACCGAGTTTGACGTGATCCTCAAAGCGGCAGGCTCTAACAAGATAGCGACCATAAAGGTCGTAAGGGAACTCACAAGCCTTGGGTTGAAAGAGGCCAAAGAGTTGGTAGACAACGCGCCCAAGCCTGTCAAAGAAGGCGTCTCGAAGGAAGAGGCCGAAGAGGCCAAGAAGAAGCTCGAAGAGGCTGGTGCTGAAGTAGAGATTAAGTAGGCTGATTTATCAGATCGCCCAAGGTTTGTTGGGCGATCTGATATTTAGACTTATGCGCGATATGAGACGTAAGAAGCGCAAAACAGTTCACTCTTACGTGTTTGTACTTATGTCTCGCGGTACTTCTCGGCACTCGCGTACCAGGGCAGGCGCGCAGTTTCGGAATCTTACCTGGAAGCCTCTGGCTTCATTCAGGGGGGTTCACGAGATGGTTTCTTACGAAGAAGCCGTTACATTGCAAAAAGAGCTGGCCAAAAAGATCCGCGTAGCGCAAAATCCAACTATAGGCTACGCAAGTCTGTTCGGCGGAGCGGACGTGGCCTATGTCCCCAGAAAAGGGAAGGCTGTAGCCGCCGTTGTAGTGTGGGACCTAAAGGAGCGCCAAATTGTAACTGCAGCTTCGGCCGTTTTGGATATTTCCTTCCCCTATATACCAGGCCTGCTCTCTTTTCGCGAGCTTCCGGTCCTGCTTGAAGCGTGGGGGAAGCTAAAAGATAGACCCGAGGTGTGGTTGGTAGACGGAGCGGGAATAGCTCACCCTCGGCGACTTGGCCTTGCCTCTCACTTTGCCCTTGCTACAAAAGAGAAGTGCGTCGTGGGCGTTGCCAAAAGTCGCCTCGTGGGTGCCCATCTTCCAGTGCCGCACACCAAGGGTTCCTGGGTGCCGTTAGTCTTCGAAGGCGAGGTGGTAGGAACGGTGCTCAGGACTTCAAATGGCGTCCGCCCGCTATATGTGAGCCCCGGCAACGAGCTTTCCATAATCCAGGCGGCTTCGGTCGTCCTCCGTGCCTGTACTCGCTACCGCTTGCCCGAACCGACGCGCCTGGCCCATGCGCTCGTCACGAAGTTGAGAGGAAACCTCTGACATACCTCATCAATATCCCTCAATATTCATCTTTATCGGAAAGCCATGAAAGCTCCTCGTCGCGATGGGCCTTGCTGGCCGTGGCGCGCGTGTCGAGGGCGTATTTCCCTTCGTAGGGAGGGGCAGGTTCGTTCAGGCGGTGAAATACCAGTTGAGCTACGCGCGTTCCGGGATAGAGTACGAGTGGGACTTCTCCCTCGTTTACGAGCTCCAGAGTGATGGAGCCTCGGAAGTTAGGGTCGACAAACGTGGCTGTCGCTATGACGAGACCAAGCCTTCCCCATGAAGAACGCCCTATGACGTAAGCCATCACGTCGGAGGGGAGCTTAAAGAATTCCAGCGTCGAACTCAAGGCGAACTGGCCGGGATGGAGTACGAATACGTCACCGTATTCGAGCCGCGCGCGATCGTAGTAATCGGCTATGGGGTGGCGCGATCTTCCGGCGTCGAGCGAAGGGACGTATCCGCGTCGAAACAGGACGAACTCGAGCCCCAATCTCACGTCGAGCGAAGCCCTCCCTAACTGTCTTTTGATATCCAAAAGCGGCGTAACTACGAGGTCGCCGCTCTCGAGCATTTCGACGATTTCTCTGGCACTACAAACGCCTTTCATGTTCGCTTTTCCTCCTGTTATATGTGGCTACGAATATGCTGGCATCGCAAGCGAAGGCTACGAGTTTTTCAATCTCTTCAAATCCTCCGGCGTGACCGCTGCTTGAAAGGTATGCGCAGACCATAAGCCCAGCAGCCAAGACGGAGGCTATTTCTACGGGACCTTCCCCTCTTTGGCATGGAGGGAGGCCCGATAAGAGCTGTGATGAGGCCCAGCAAATTTGCTCCCACGGCCATAGAGCGATGTCTTCATCTTCGAGCCAGACAGTAGTGGATGGCTTTACGAGATTCGACTCGATCCAGTTTTTAATCCCTTCATTCCACGGGAGCGCCGAAGACGAAGCCCAAGAGTAACTGATCCTCGGCCAATTCCCCTCTTCTATAGCCAAGGCTGGAGCGAGGAGAAGGCTCCCCCTCCTTGCTCGGTCTTCACCTTCGAGAGACCAGGCGATATCCAAGAGACGGGCCAGTGACGTGACGTCGAGCGGCGAATCGTGCACCGTAGGTTCTATCGGGATGAGTAGATGTTTGCTTCCCTTCGGCCACCACGGCCAAATGGAGGTCATGTGCTCGTGAAAGGAAAACGGTGCGTCTATGTACGGCAGAGCCAGACAGTTAGCTGACGGACCGTATAAGCGAAGGAGCCGTGATGGCCAATACATAATGGGCTCCTCAAGGGCTTTAAGTACCCGATCCAAGATGGTCAGGCTATCTGAGGTTGGAGGAAAGCTCTCTAAGCACCCCTCCGTCACCTCAATTCCTTCCTCTATCTCTTGAAGAAACCCCCTATAGCTTTTGGGAATGTTCCTTTCTTCTAAGAGATTTTTGAGCCTCGCCTTAACGTGAAACCATAGGAGATCTTTTTGGAATTTCTGTTCTCTTTTCAACAGCGCACCCCCTTTTAGGACATTTTATGCTATTGTATTTTTTCATGGAACACGAATACGGAGGTGAACCACCAATTGTCGCATCTGAATTTGCGAACCTGGATCGCCGAGCACGGGTGCCCTGTCGTATTGGATGGAGCTATGGGCACGCTCCTTCAAGAGCGGGGGTGGAACCCGCCGGCCCTGCCCGAGGAGATGAATTTGACTTCTCCAAAAATCGTAAGGGACATACACGCAAGTTACGCCGTGGCTGGAGCGAATATCGTAGAGACGAACAGTTTTGGGGCAAATCCGATAAAACTTGCCTCTCGAAACTTAGACGGAAAGGCGAGAGAGATAAACGCCATCGCAGCGTCGCTTGCCAAAGAGGCCGCAGGTGATCGTCTTTTGGTGGCCGGCTCTGTCGGGCCGTTGGGGTCGCTGGTCGAACCCTTGGGGGAACTTTCTTTTGAGGACGCCGTGTCTGCCTTTAAAGAACAGATCGCCGGGCTTGCCGAGGGTGGTGCGGACTTCATCCTTATAGAGACGATGATCGATTTGCGCGAGGCCAAGGCGGCGGTGCTTGCGGCTAAAGAAGTTGCTCCTTGCCTCCCTTTCGTCGTGAGTTTCACTTTCGAAAATAACGGGCGCACGCTCACCGGCACGCCTCCTGAAGTAGCGGCTCACTGGGCGAGGGCCATCGGTGCTTCGGCGGTCGGCGTAAATTGCGGGAGTGGTCCGGAGGAGTACATAGCCGTTGTAGATTGCTTGGCCCATCACGCGGGCATTCCGATATTCGTCTATCCGAACGCCGGGCTTCCTGGATCGCAGGAGTATTGGGATCCGGAGAGATTTTCGCGTGCCGGCAGACATCTAGTCGAAGCCGGGGCTTCCGTTGTCGGTGGGTGTTGCGGCACCACGCCCCAGCACATAGAAAGCCTTGCCAGGGCCATTCGCACCCTTTCTCTGCCCCATATAAAAGAGATTCAGGGCTCGCCGCTTTGCAGCATCTCCCGGCTGGGCCTGGCAGGTGCGGAGTACCCCTTGCTTGTGATAGGCGAGAGGATAAACGTCTCCAGGCCTTCTGCTTTGAGAGAAGAGGTTTCGCGATACGAGTGGAACGTTTTGAAGAAGGAGGCGCGCGAACAGGAGGAAGCCGGGGCCCACGCGATAGACATTAACGTAAGCCTTCCGCAGATCGACGGCTCTCGTGCCATGAGAGAGGCAGTGTTGGCCGCCGAAAGCGCAACTATGCTGCCGCTATCGCTCGATAGCGATAATATGGACGCGATCGAGGCGGGGCTTCGCATCGCTTCTGGCATACCGCTGATCAATTCCGTCACCGCCAAAGGAGAAAGCCTTGAGCGGGGCATAGCCTTGGCGGCAAAATACGGAGCCTGCCTTGTGGTTCTCCTTCTGGATGAACGGGGTATCTTAGAAGATGCGGATAAAAGGATCTCTGTGGCCAGAAGGGTGTGCGAATGCGCCGACGCCCTCGGCTTTCCCAGGAAGCGACTCTTCCTTGACGCCTTGACCCTCTCTGTCGGTTCTGATGACAATGCTGCGCGAGTTACGCTCGAGACCGTAAGGCGCATCAGGTCTTTGGGGGCTTGCTCTATTTTAGGGATAAGCAACGTCTCTTACGGCTTGCCGCAAAGACCCTTAATCAACAGGACGTTTTTGGCTATGGCGATGGCTGCTGGGCTGGATGCCGTGATAGCCGACCCTTTGGATTCGAACCTGATGGAGACGATCGCTGCGGGAAATTTGTTGGTCAAGCGAGACAGAGGTGCATCGGCGTTCATCGCCTTCGCCTCGCGCGGGAAAGGCAAAAAGGAAGAGGATACGACAGGAAAAGAAGCGATCCCGCAGGATCAGATGCTCCGCGCGGCGATCATACGAGGTGAAGAGGATATGGCTTCCTCCCTTGCGTCCGCACTCATAGGATCGGGCATGCCTTCGATGAAGTTGATCGACGAGGTGCTCGTACCGGCGTTGAACGTAGTGGGAGAACTGTACGAGTGCGGTGATTACTTCTTGCCCCAGCTCATGAGTTCGGCCAAAGCGGCTCAAGCCGCCTTAGCTGCGCTCGAAGAGGGTTTTTCTGCTGGCGAGAAATCCTTGCAAAAGGGGACGATCGTAATGGCTACCGTAGAGGGAGATCTGCACGACATAGGTAAGAACCTCGTCGCTCTGGTCTTGAGGAGTCACGGCTATAACGTGATCGACCTGGGCAAAGATGTGCCTCTGGACGCGATTTTAAAATGTGCTACGGATGAGAGAGCCGATGTAATCGGCTTATCTTCGTTGATGACCACCACGACCAAGGAGATGGCGCGGGCCGTCTCTGCCGTGAGGGAGAAGAAACTTCCTTTTCGCGTCATAGTAGGAGGTGCCGCCGTGACAGAGGAGTTTGCCAAGCATATCGGGGCGGATGGTTATGCGCCCGATGCCGTCGGGGCTGTTAAACTTGTGGAGGCCCTCTTGAGCAATGTCGGAAGGGGGGAAGGAAAGTGAAAATAAAAGACCTTTTTTCCGAGAGAAGGCCTGTCATTTCCTTTGAGATATTTCCACCGAAGCGAGATCTTCCCATAGATGGCATATATGCCACCATAGAAGAGCTGAAGTCGCTGCAGCCTGACTTCATAAGTGTTACCTATGGGGCCGGAGGTTCGACGAAAGAGAGGACTGTCGAAATCGCGTCATCCATCCGAAACGTCTATGGCATAAGGGCGCTGGCCCATCTTACCTGTGTGGGTACGTCGAAGGAGGAGGCCGATTTGATCTTAAAAGAGCTCCTTTCGTGCGGCGTAACCGATGTCTTGGCGCTCAGGGGCGATCCGCCGGCCGGCATGGATATAAATTCCGTTCCGAGGCATTTCCGATATGCTGCTGATCTCGTGGCGCACATAAGACACGTCTACGGCGATGCCTTTTCGATAGGGGGGGCAGCCTATCCGGAAGGGCATGTCGAGTGCGATGATATAGAAATAGGTCTCCTTCATTTGAAAGCCAAGGTAGAGATGGGCGTCGATTTCCTGATCACACAACTGTTCTTTGAAAATGAGGACTTTTACAGGTTCTTGGAGAAGGCGAAGAGCATCGGGATAAAGGTTCCCATATCGGCCGGCATTATGCCGGTGGTCAACAAGAAACAGATAGAACGCATTGTAACGTTGTGCGGCGCCTCTATACCGCCCAAGCTGGCGCGCATCCTTTCCAGATATGCCGATGCTCCTGAAGCCTTGGAGGACGCGGGTGTGGCCTATGCTGTAGACCAGATAGTGGATCTGCTTTCGAGCGGTGCGGATGGAGTTCACATATACACGATGAACCGCCCGTGGGTGGCGCGCAGGATAATGGAAAATATAGCCAGACTCTTGAGAGAGTTGAGAAAACCGAAGGAGAGGGTCAAAGTGTCGTGAGGGGTGCGATAGATTGTCACGTTCACGTTTATCCGCCTGAGGTCATAAGGGATTGGGAGCGTATAGCTCAGAGGGAACCCTACTTTAAAACGCTTGCCTCTGGAAAAATTCACCGCTGGGCGACGGCGGAAGATGTACTGCTTCAGATGGAAGCAGACGGCATAAGCGAGAGCTGGATCTTCGGCTTCGCCTTTTCGGACCTGGGGCTGTGCAAACTTTGTAACGATTACGTCATCGAATCGATAAGGACCTCTTCAGGTAAATTGAGGGGGCTTGCCGTGGTGCCTCCCTTGGCCCCGGGGAGCGCGCGAGAGATCGAGCGATGTCGCGAAGAGGGACTTGTGGGCGTCGGCGAGCTGTTTCCCTTGGGTCAGGGCTTTGACATTTCAGACAAACGCCAGACATGGCGCTTGGCCGGGATGTGTCACGAAATGGGACTCTTTCTCCTTGTCCATGTGGCTGAGCCCGTGGGCCACGATTATCCGGGCAAGGGAAACGTGGGGCCTAAGGAGTCCTTTGGCTTTTGCTTCAACCATCCCGAGACAACAGTCCTCTTTGCCCACTGGGGTGGAGGGCTTTGGCTTTATGAGCTGATGCCGGAGGTAAAGTTGGCCTTGAGCAATGCCTATTACGATACCGCGGCGACGCCCTTTTTATACGGGGCCAAAGCCTTTGACGCTGCAGCGGGCGCAGGCGTCCTCGATAAAATCCTTTACGGCAGCGATTATCCCATTCTGAGCACTGAACGCTACATAAGGTTGCTTGAGGGAAGTTCTCTTACCGAGAAAAACAAAGAGGCCGTTCTCAAGCGCAATGCCGAGAGGTTGCTCCAAGGCATTAGAGCAAGCGATAGACGGAAATAAATAGCGATAGCGGGAGGAAACGAAAGCGGTTGGATCATACGGGAGGCGTTTTGGAAAAATTGGGCGCCGTTGAAATTCCGGAACTCGTCCTCGAATCCGGAAAGAAGCTGGTCGGTGTCAGACAAATCTACGCGCAGTACGGCGAACCATCCCCAGCGTGCGACAACGTGGTATTGGTTTGCCATGCCCTCACAGGCAGCCACCATGTAGCCGGGAACGATGTCGAAGGGCTTCCGCCTGCGTGGTGGCCAAATCTCGTAGGACCTGGCAAAGCCATAGATACGTCTTCTCTTTGCGTCGTCTGCTTCAACTTCTTAGGGAGTCCATACGGCAGCACGTCGCCCGCGAGCATAAATCCCTCCACCAGGCGCCCCTATGGCATGAGCTTCCCGGTGTTTTCGGTGCGCGATATGGTGCGCGCTCAAGCTGCTGCTCTTCGCGAGCTCGGCGTCAGGCGCCTCGCTGCCGTCGTCGGTGGATCTCTTGGCGGCATGCAGGCGCTCGAGTGGGCCGTGATGTATCCGGAGATCGCAGAACGTGCCGTTGTCATAGCAGCCCCTCTTTGTCTTTATCCCCAGGCGATAGCCTTCAACGAGGTTCAAAGGCAGGCCATAATGGCCGATCCGGAGTGGAAGGGCGGAGATTATTACCCTGGGCCCGGTCCGGAGAGGGGTTTGGCCGTGGCAAGGATGCTCGCCATGATCACGTATCGCAGCGAAGCCGTCTTCGTGAGGCGCTGGATGCGCCAGCTCGCTTCGGGCCAGCCGTGGGAGTGGAACGGTCGCTTTAAGGTCGAAAATTACCTTCATTACCATGGTGAGGAATTGGTCCGCCGATTCGATGCCAACTGCTACATCTACCTCACGCGAGCCATGGATCTCCACGATGTGGGCGAAGGGCGCGGAGGAGCGGAGTCTGCTCTGTCCAACTTCTCTGGCAAGCATCTTTTGGCTATAGGCATCACCAGCGATTGCCTTTTCCCAACGTGGCAAGTTGAGGAAATTTCGACAATTGGCAAGAGCGCCGGTGTAAAGACATCATACGATGAGATCGAGAGCGAGAACGGCCACGACGCCTTTCTCATAGATGTCGATCAATTGGACGACATACTGCGCGAATTCTGGGAAAGGACCGACCTATAGACGAAAGCATGCGTTATTATATTTTTAAACTGCTGAGAGATTGAAATCCACTTAGGAGGTACGGCGATGTCCTTTGAAAAGAGACTTTCTTCCGCGTTGGACGAAGGCGAGATCGTTGGCCTCGTGAGCGATCTTGTCAGGATTCCCAGCCACAAAGCTTGTAAAGATAGAGAACGGAAGGTGGCGGAATTCATTTTCCGGTTTTTTGGGGAGAACGGCATCGACGCTGAGTTAATTCCCATCATCGATGAACGGCCAAATGTAATCGCTCGTATTCGAGGTACAGGTGGAGGTCTAACGCTTATGCTGAACGGTCATACCGACACAGTGCCACCTTATGGCATGGATGATCCTTACAGCGGTGCTGTCAGAGAGGGCCGAGTTTATGGCCGCGGCAGTTGCGACATGAAAGCTGGTCTTGCTGCTATGATGTGTGCCTTGGTGGCGCTCAAGCGCGCAGACATCTCCCTCTCTGGTGACGTGGTTTTTACGGGTGTCATCGACGAGGAATTTAAAAGCGAAGGAACAGAAGCAGTCATTCAAAGTAACTTATCGGCCGACTATGCCATAGTCGGCGAGCCTACGGAACTGTCGGTGGCGCTGGGTCACCGTGGGCTGGAATGGATCGACATAGTCTTCGAAGGCCGGGCTGCCCATAGCGGAAATCCAGAAAAAGGCATTAACGCCATATCTAAGGCTGCAGCCTTTATTCGGGCGGTGGAAGAGCAACTCCTGCCGCGCTTGGAGAACCGGACTCATCCTGTGGTTGGCAAATCAACCCTGAACTTTGGTACCATTCACGGCGGAGATCAACCGAGTAGCGTGGCTGGCCACTGTGTTTTGCAGCTCGACCGACGGTATACGCCGAACGAAAGCCTGGCACAAGTGTTTAAAGACTTTGAGGACATCATCCAAGATTGCCATGCCTTAGATCCATCCTTCAAAGCCTCCGTGGTTCGGAATATGGATAACATGGCGACGATGGACCACCTTCCGGTTTTTCTCGAGGAAGACCATCCCCTCGTAGCGGCATTAGTCGAGGCTCATGAACGCGTCCATGGAAAACCGGCGGCACTTTCGATCAAGTCAGGATGGACAGATGCTTCTCTTCTTCAAAATTATGGAAGAATTCCAACCCTCAACTATGGCCCAGGATCACTGGCACGAGCCCACACGGAGTTGGAGTATGTCGAGATCGATCACCTAAAGCCCGCTGCTCTGGTCTACGCCCTTACGGCGGTTAAACTTTGTGGGCCTGCCGCAGAACGTGATAAAAAGGGGAGGTGATTTCCACGGGTGTGACCTTTTGACGCAGAAAAGGCAATTCGAAATTTGATCGTTTTTGAGGAAATTTGAGGAAAGGAGAGAGATTAATGACAGCGGAACATAAGTCGAAGGTACCGCATACATTTGTTTTGCTTTTTGCCTTGATCGTCCTTGCTGCAATTGGCACCCATGTCCTTCCTGCCGGTCAGTTTGATCGTGTGAAAGATCCGAACACGGGGCGGACTGTGGTCGTTGCAGGTACGTACAAACATGTCGATCAATCTCCTGTGGGTTTTTTCGACACCTTCGTCGCAGTACAGGAGGGAATGGTCGATGCTGCAGAAGTGGTCTTCTTCATTTTTCTGGTGTATGCATCGTTCTATGTCGTCCTTCAGACGGGAGCATTGCATTCGCTCATCGGTTTTCTCTTACGGGTGCTCAAAGGCAAAGAGGCGATTATGATCCCGATTTTCATGTACCTCTTTGCCTTGGGCGGCTCTGTCTTTGGAATGTTTGAAGAGACCTTTGGGTTCATTCCGCTCTTCGTCGGTCTTGCCATAGCGATGGGATATGATGCGATTGTTGGCATGAGCATGGTCTCCCTCGGAGTGGCCATGGGTTTTGCGGCAGCTTTTATGAACCCCTTCACGGTTGGTTTGGCTCAGAAGTTCGCTGAGTTGCCGCTCTTTTCTGGAATGGGCTTTCGGATAGCCAGTTGGTTTGTGTTTGTTACCATGGCTGTGCTCTGGACAATGCGATATGCTGCAAAGATCAAAAGAGATCCCACAAAAAGTGTGATGTATGGCCTTGATGTTGGAGTTCTGGCTCTCGACCGCAGCGAGCTCATCGTCAGACGTTTTCAAAAGCGGGATGTAGCGATCCTAAGCCTCGTGTTGGCTTTGATCGTGCTCCTGATTTGGGGTGTTATCGTTAAAGGCTGGTATTTTAATGAACTGGTAGGGTTGTTTATCATTATGGGTGTCTCGGCTGGCGCTATTGCCGGTTGGGGGCCCAGTAAGATTGCCGTGACATTTCTGGAAGGTGCCAGAGACATCACTTTTGGAGCCCTCGTAGCCGGCCTTGCAAGGGGAATTCTTGTAGTTATGCAGCATGGAAACATCATCGACACAGTTATTTACGGGATGGCTCAACCACTGTCGGCCTTCCCAAATTGGGTGGCGGCTGAGGGGATGCTTATCGTGCAGACATTGATAAACTTTTTCATACCCTCCGGTTCTGGCCAAGCTGCGGCGACGATGCCAATCATGGCGCCCCTCTCGGATCTTTTGGGTATAAAGCGCCAGGTGGCTGTACTTGCTTACCAATATGGAGACGGTTTTTCAAATATTCTCTGGCCGACAACGCTTTTGCCGGTTATCTGTAGCATTGCTAAGGTCCCCATCGAGCGATGGTGGCGGTACTTTGTGCCCTTTTTCTTAATTCTGATTCCAGTGCAGATGATTTTCATTGCCATAGCTCTGGCGATCGGCTATCAGTAGAGCAGAAATTATTGCTCAAAGAGAAGGGTCTAAGACCCTTCTCTTTTTCTGTCGAGAACGTAGGCGAATCGCCTTGCCATGATGAGCAAAACAAGAAAGGAGCATATAACAGTGAGAGAAGCGCAATGGGATATCCTGATACAAGATGGTCTGGTCGTGTTTCCAGACGAAAAGGCGATGCGAAACTGTTCGGTCGGCATCTCGAGAGGTAAAATCATTTCAGTGGGCGACCTCAAACGGTCGGCACAACGAGTGATCGATGCCACAGGATGCATCGTTTCGCCAGGATTTATCGACATTCACATGCACAACGAAGAGCGGGAAGATCCCTTTACTGTACAACAATCTCTCCTTCTGCAAGGCGTGACGACTGCCCTTGCCGGCAACTGCGGCAGCGGCCTTTTTATTGACGAATATATGGCCATGATAGATGTGCCGTACATGAATCTGGCACTTTTGACCGGACACAACCGCCTTCGAGAAGCCGTGGGTATCACCGATGTTTACAAGGAAGCCGATAGACGAGAAATAGCCGGTATGTGTCGGCTTCTCGATGGAGAACTCCGGAAGGGCTCCTTTGGGCTCTCCTTTGGGCTCGAATATGCTCCCAATACGTCGAAGCGGGAAATTCGGCAGCTGGCGGAGGTCCTCACCGACTTCGATCGCAGGCTCATTTCGGTCCATATCCGCTGCGACGGCTCAGCGTGCGTCGGCGCTGTGCAAGAGATGATCGATCTGGCGAAGGAAACGGGTCTTCGAGTCCAATTATCGCATCTTGGGAGCATGACCGCTTTTGGCGCCTCGCAAAAGGTTCTCGATATGATTGATCGGGCTCGTCTGGATGGCGTCGATATTCGCTTTGATACCTATCCATATGCTGCATTTTGCACCTTCATCGGATCCCCCGTCTTCGATCCAGGGTTTGAGAAGCGCTGGAATAAGGGGCTGGAAGCCCTTGAAGTTGCTTCTGGTCTATACAAGGGGCGACGCCTTGACGAACAGCTTTATGCACGACTCAGAATAGAGGAGCCAAGGACACTTATCGTTGCCCATGTGATGGATGAGGATGAGATGCGTATCTGTTTGCGACATCCGCTGGCAGCTCTCGCTTCCGATGCTGTCTTACACGAAAAGAGTGGACATCCTCGTGTGGCGGGAGCCTTTCCGAGAGGGATTCGTTGGCTAAAAGACGATGGTCTGTCTTGGCCTGAAACGCTTGCGCACGCAACGACCATTCCTGCCGAGGACATGTGGATAGAGTCTGGGCGTATTGCTGAAGGGGCGCCAGCGGATTTTGTTATTTTTGACCCAAGTCGCTTAGTTGATCGAGCGACCTTTGAAGATCCTCTTCTTCCTCCTGATGGAATTGAATACGTCATTGTGGGTGGTCAGGTTGTCGTAGAAAGAGGAATTATCAAGGAACCCAGGCGTGGGGCGTTCCTTTTGCGACCCATGTCTCTGTCATCTATAGAAGAGGTGTGAACGAGATAATGCAAGATTGCGAATACGAGAAAAGTCTCTTTAGGGCGATAGAGATCCTGTCGCCTAAGGCGATAACCCTTAGTGATGACCTTGCCGCGAATCCAGAGCTTGGAAACAGGGAGTTTAAATCGAGCAAGAGACACGTGGAGCTCCTCCAGGAGGCTGGCTTTGAGATCGAATATCCCTTTGACGGTATCGAGACGGCCTTCAGGGCGCGCAAGGGCAAAGGCAACACAAAAGTGGCCCTCTTGGTTGAGTACGATGCCCTTCCAGATATTGGTCATGCCTGCGGTCACAACGTTTCCGGTGCCATGTCTACGCTTGCAGGGTTGTCTTTGGCGACGGTTATCGACGAATTCAATGGGGAAATTCAAGTGATCGGCACTCCGGCGGAGGAGACTGCTGGAGCTAAGGTTGCGATGTCGAAGGACGGTATTTTCGATGACCTCGACTTGGCGCTCATGGTTCATTCCAATGGTGGTGCCTCCTTTGTCTGTTATGAAAGCCTTGCTATGGATGCCTTGGAGTTTAACTTCACAGGGAAGGCCTCTCATGCTGCTTCTTCACCTTGGGCTGGGAGAAATGCCTTGAACGGCGTGCAGCTTCTCTTTCACGCTATTGACATGCTCAGGCAGCATGTATTACCCGAAGTTAGAATGCATGGCGTCATTTCCGGTGGAGGTGAGGTGCCGAATATCGTACCCGAACGGGCCGTGGCGAGGTTTTATTTTAGGGCAACGAAGCGATCCATCCTCAATGAAGTTGTTAGGAAAGCTCAAAACTGCGCCAGAGGCGCAGCCCTTGCTACGGAAACAGAAGTCCGATGGGAAAATTTTGAGCCCAGTTTCGATGAGATGATCCCTAACAGCCCCGCTGAAGAAGCAATGGAGGAAATTATGCGTAAATTGGGGGTGGAACTGTCGATAAGCTCAGGCCCACGAGGCTCTTCGGACATCGGCAATGTCAGTCATCGTTGTCCGGCCCTTCAGCCCATGCTCGCCATCACATCGGAACCGCTCGCGCTTCACACCAGAGAATTTGCAAAGGCGACGACGAGCGAGGAGGCTCACAAAGCCATCGTTACTGGTGCTAAAGCCCTTGCTGTTGTAGCTCTCAGGATGTTTATTGACGAGGATCTACGGAAGGCGGTACGGAAAGCCTTTGAGACAACAAAATCGGAAGCAACTGAACGAGCGTGAAGGGATCGATCCGCTTTGGCTCTTTTGCCTGTTTTGATGTATTGCATGATGCGATTTCACTAATGACGGTTACCCCCTCTTTTGATTTTTAGGTTAGGAAAACCGTGTGCTTGACGGTGTGTTGTGGGCACTTTATAATAATTTTTGCTATGCCGGGCTGGCGGAAGTGGCAGACGCACGGGACTTAAAATCCTGTGGACTTAGGTCCGTGCGGGTTCGATTCCCGCGCCCGGCACCAATGCAGACTCTGCCTGTATTTGTCGTTCAGGCTTGCTAAAATATAAGACCTTGCGACCATAAACAGAAAACAGATGTCCTTTCGTCGCCGGCAAAAGTGGTTAAGAGAGAAGATGACGTAGTTTTTGTTCCATTCTGTGAGATGGCCCCTGAAAAATACTACAAAAATTAGCGCAGTCTCAGGAAAATTTGCGTGTTGACTATACCCTTGTGGCCGTGCTAATATATACGCGCCATGTAGTGCCGACGCAGTTGTGGAAATCGCGGGGTGGAGCAGTCAGGTAGCTCGTCGGGCTCATAACCCGAAGGTCGCAGGTTCAAATCCTGCCCCCGCAACCAATGGCGGTGTAGCTCAGGTGGCTAGAGCATGCGGTTCATACCCGCAGTGTCAGTGGTTCAAGTCCACTCACCGCCACCATCTTTGTTGCAACTTATATTTTGGATTGGGCGGGAGTTACGGTTCCTGCCCATTTGTTGTATTAAGATGGCCCATTCTATAACTCCCTTGCGAAAAGTAGGTTAAAATTAGGATGTGAAGGAGAGAAATATAGGCAATAAATTGCTATATCGTTGCCGCCAGCGGCTCATGGAAAGCGGCGAGCGTCAGGAGTGGTGGAAAGACGAAGGCCCGATGCTTGTGGCTGTGTCGGGAGGGGGTGACTCTGTTGCGCTCCTCTGGTTGCTCAAAGAATTTTGGGGTGGGCAGATCGCGGCAGCGCACTTAGAACATGGCATCCGCGGCGACGATTCCAAAGACGATGCAAGGTTCGTTGCCGAGCTTTGTTCTCAATGGGGTGTGCCGCTTATTATGGAGTCTGTCTCCGTGCCTGAGCTGCAGCGTCCTGGCGAGGGACTCGAAGCGGCGGCCAGAAGGATCCGCTACAGTTTCTTGAGAAGAGCGATTAAAGAGACGGGCGCTAGATGGATAGCTCTGGGGCATACCAAAGATGATGTGGTGGAGACCGTTTTGTTTAACCTCTTTAGAGGCAGCGGCATTTACGGATTGGCTGGCATTCCCGAGAGGAGGGGTGAGTTGGTGAGGCCCCTCATAGAGATGCGGAGGGGTGAATTGCGAGAGCTTCTCAAGGAGCACTCCATTCCATGGCGCGAAGACTCCACGAATCTCGACGTTCGTTACTCGCGAAACCTCATCCGCAACGAACTCGTCCCGTGGCTCGAAGAAAGGCTTAATCCCAACGCCTGTGAACACGTAGCTGCCCTCGCTGCAGAAGCCTTCGCCTGGCGTAAGGTGCACGATGGCCGTTGTGACGCAATTCTTGAGACGGTTCGAGCGGAGCTTCCTTTGTCGTTCGTAGCCTGGAGGAGGGCTGCCGCCTTGGCTTTGGTGAATGAAGACGTTACGCTGTCTTCTCTTGTGCGACGCGAGGGAATGTGCTTAGGTCTTAAAGCACTGAGCCGCGGCAGGACAGTGGAGCTGGCCTCGCTCATCGAAAAGGGAGGGATATGGCGATTCCAATGGGAAAAAGACATAGAGGTGTGCGGTTCTTCATCGCACATCGCTTGGGTTCGGCGGGATGTGTTAAAAGGCGGCCCTGCGCCTCTTTATGTGTCTATCGGCGAGGCTCTGTCGATGAGGATGCTCCAGTGGGGGCCGTGGCGGTTCATTTTTGAGGAAGCGCCACTGGAGGCCGCACCGCACGTTGGAACCCATCAAGCTAGGATCTGCTGTAGATCAAAAGATGAAACCGTGATGGTGGCGCCCGTGCGTCGTTTCTGCGATATAAAACATCTCAACACCTTCGTCCCATGGTGGCTGGAGGCATGGTGGCCAATCTTATCTATAAGTAGTACAATAACTTATTGGATGCCGCTTTATGGCGGTTGCCATGAACCTCAAAATGCATCAGGGCCGAGAATGAGCATTTGTGTGGCTTGCACTGTCGAAGAGGAAAGGCAATCCGTCAGGGGGGAATGATCAGGTTGTCCTTTGAGCTGGACAGGATGTTAATCTCAGAAGAGGCGCTTCAGTCTCGCGTGAAGGAATTGGCTTCTCAAATATCAGCCGATTTCACTAACAAAAAGCTCGTGGCAGTGGCTATACTTAAAGGTGCAGTAGTCTTTTTGGTTGACCTGATGCGATGCCTTGATCCTTCTGTAGAACTTCACATTGACTTCATGGCCGTTTCGTCGTATGGGGCTTCGACTCAGTCAAGTGGGATTCTCAAGATTACGAAGGATTTGGACGTTGACGTCAAAGGTGAAAACGTCCTCTTGGTCGAGGATATAGTGGATACAGGGTTAACCCTGTCTTACCTTGTGAGGCTGTTGCAGGAAAGAGAACCGTCGAGTCTTAAGGTGTGTGTACTCTTGGATAAGCCTGATCGCAGGGAAGCAGAGGTGCAGGTGGATTATTGCGGGTTTTCTATACCGAATGAGTTTGTTGTGGGATATGGGTTGGATTGCGCCGGAATGTGGCGCAACCTCTCTTCTATATATGTAGTGAAGGAGAGAGGCGAGCTTGCATGAAATGGTCACCTATGTGAGGTGTTGAAAATTGAGACGAATGGCTAAGAATTTGGGACTTTACCTCGTGTTGATCGTGCTGGTCGTCAGCCTGGTCAACATGTTTATTGCCCCAGTCCAGGGGCCAGAGCAAGTGCGCACGATCAGTTACAGTGAGTTCCTGTCCGCCGTAGATGCGGGGAAAGTGCGCTCTGTTCAAATTCAAGGCGACGTTGTTCACGGTCGCTACAGCGATGGCACCGAATTCAAGAGTTATACCATAGGAGTTGGGGATATCGCCAAGGATATAGCTGCTAAGGGCGTAAATGTGGAAGTGATGCCCCCAGAGCGCTCACCGTGGTGGGCTGCGATGATGTCCTCGCTCTTCCCGACGCTTTTGCTCATAGGCGCCTGGATATTCATCCTCTATCACATGCAAGGTGGGGGCAGCAAGGTGATGAGCTTTGCCAAAAGCAAGGCAAAGCTTTTCATCGACAATCGTCCTAAGGTCACCTTTGCGGATGTCGCTGGTTGTGATGAGGCGAAAGAGGAACTCGAGGAGGTCGTCGAATTCCTTAAGAATCCCAAAAAGTTTACAACCCTAGGAGCTCGCATCCCGAAGGGCATTCTGCTGCTCGGAGCGCCGGGAGTCGGCAAGACCCTCCTGGCGAGGGCTGTGGCCGGAGAGGCGGATGTGCCATTCTTGAGCGTGAGTGGCTCCGACTTCGTAGAGATGTTCGTAGGTGTGGGTGCTGCTAGGGTGCGCGATCTCTTCGAGCAAGCAAGAAAGTACCAACCTTGCATAGTGTTCGTCGATGAGATAGATGCCGTAGGGCGCCACAGAGGGGCAGGCCTCGGAGGAGGCCATGACGAGAGAGAGCAGACCTTGAATCAGCTGCTCGTGGAAATGGATGGCTTTGACGCATCGACGGGGATTATAGTGATGGCTGCCACGAACAGGCCTGACATCCTCGATCCGGCGCTGCTTCGTCCTGGGCGCTTCGATCGTCACGTTATCGTGGATAAACCAGACTTCAAAGGGAGGCTTGCGATACTTCAGGTCCATATGAGGGGTAAAGTTCTCGATAAAGACGTCGACCTGGAGGTCATAGCGAAGCGTACTCCCGGTTTTGTGGGAGCTGACCTCGAGAACCTGGTCAACGAGGCTGCTCTCCTTGCGGCTCGGCGGGGCAAGAAGGCGATCTCTATGGCTGAATTGGAAGAGGCCATAGACCGTGTAATAGCTGGTCCGGAGCGAAAAAGCCGCATAATCAGTCCGAGGGAGAAAGAGATAATAGCTTTCCATGAAGCGGGTCATGCGATGGTGGCTAAGATGCTCCCCGGGTGCGATCCTGTGCACAAAATTTCTATAATACCTCGTGGTCATAATGCGCTGGGCTATACCCTGCAGTTGCCCGAAGAAGACCGTTTTCTCATCTCCAAAGGAGAACTCAAAAACCGGATATGCGTCCTTCTCGGAGGCAGGGTGGCTGAGGAGCTGTATTGTGACGACATAACGACCGGGGCTCAGAACGACCTTGAGAGAGCCACTCAAATAGCCAGAGAGATGGTGACGGAGTTCGGCATGAGCGATCGCCTCGGCCCGGTTCGTCTCGGCCGCAAGCAGCACGAGGTCTTCCTTGGGCGCGACATCATGGAAGATCGCAATTACAGCGAGGAAATAGCCTATGCCATCGATCAGGAACTGCGGAGCATCATTGACGATTGCTACAAGATCGTGCGCACCATCTTGACTGAGCAGGGCGAAGCGCTCAAAGAGGTGACCAAAGAGCTCTTGGCCCGTGAAGTTCTGGAAGGTGAGGAATTGGATAAGCTATTGGAAGGCATCGAAACCAAAAAGGGCGAAGGGATGGTCGCCTCTGAGGGCAAGATGAGATCCAACCTGAAAACCGATACCCCTAAGCGGGATGGATGGAGACCATCTGTTGAGCCGGCTTGAGCCTTCGAGGTTTTTGCGTTTCTTTAGTGTTTAGTTAAAGAGGATCGTTTGTTTATGGATGAGGATCGTTTTGTAATACAAGCCCCATGGCCTCCTGCAGGCGATCAGCCGAAAGCGATTGAGGCCTTGATCGAGGGACTCGACAGGGAAGAGCGATTTCAGACTTTAATGGGGGTAACTGGAAGCGGCAAAACTTTCACAATAGCAAATGTCATAGCTGCCATTCAGCGTCCCACCTTAGTAATAGCTCATAATAAGACGCTGGCTGCGCAGCTATACAGCGAATTCAGGGAATTTTTCCCCCATAACGCTGTCCATTATTTTGTCAGCTACTACGACTATTATCAACCTGAGGCATATGTCCCAGAGCATGACCTTTATATAGAAAAAGATGCCTCCATAAATGAGCGCATAGAGAAATTGCGCCTTGCCACGACGAAGTCCTTGCTGGAACGGCGAGATGTCATTGTCGTGGCAAGTGTGTCGTGTATATATGGGTTGGGCAAGCGCAAGGCTTACGAGGAAGTTGTGATGCGCTTTTCCGCCGGAGAGCGGTGGGGGCGCAGGCGTTTCATGGAAAAACTTTTGGAGAACTACTATGTGAGAAATGACCTCGTCCTCGAACCCGGAAATTTCAGGGTGCGAGGGGACGTGGTAGAGGTTTATCCGGCTTATAGCGACAGCGCGCTCAGGATAGCCTTCTTCGACGACGAGATAGAGACGATAGAGGAGTTCGATCCTTTGACCGGAAAGAGGGTCGAAAAGAAGGAAAGGGCGGCCGTATATCCAGCTCAGCACTACGTAACCTCGAGCGCTGCCATAGCCGATGCTTTGCTTTTGATAGAAGAAGAACTGAAGCTTCGTGTTGCGCAATTGCAGTCCGAAGGCAAGCTCGTCGAGGCCCAACGTTTGGAGGCGCGTACCCGATATGACATGGAGATGATGGCCGAGGTTGGCTATTGCTCCGGAATAGAGAACTACTCGCGCTATCTCGACGGAAGAGCTCCGGGCGAACCGCCTGGGACGCTGCTCGATTTCTTCCCTCACGACTTTCTCATGGTGATAGACGAGTCTCACATCACGGTGCCGCAGATCCAGGGCATGTACAACGGCGACAGAGCTCGAAAAGAGACGTTAGTCGCCCACGGATTTCGCCTCCCCTCCTGTCTCGATAACCGGCCCTTGCGATGGGAGGAGTTTATGCAGTATATGAGGCAGGTTATCTTCGTCTCCGCCACCCCGGGGGATTGGGAGTTGGAAGTTTCATCGCAAGTGGTTGAACAGATAGTGCGCCCAACAGGCGTCCTCGACCCCGTTGTGGAGGTCGTGCCGGCCAAGAACCAGGTTGACGACCTCATCGACAGGCTGCGTTCTGTGACCGAAAAGGGAGAGAGAGCGCTGGTTACGACGCTCACGAAGCGCTCGGCCGAAGATATGGCCGAGTATCTGGCGGACCTCGGCTTCAAAGTGCGATATATCCATTCGGAGCTCGATACGTTTGAAAGGGCTGAAGCCATAAGAGACCTGCGCATGGGCGAGATAAGCGTATTAGTCGGCGTCAACCTGCTGAGAGAGGGCTTGGACCTGCCTGAGGTAACCTTAGTGGCCATACTCGATGCCGACAGGGAAGGCTTCTTGCGCTCGGGCCGCTCTCTCATCCAAATGATAGGTCGAGCGGCGCGGAATACGGCGAGCACCGTTGTCCTCTACGCCGATGAGGAAACGGGTGGTATCCGTCGTGCCGTGGAGGAGACCAGGCGCAGGAGAAAGATCCAAGAGCGATATAACGAAGAACA
The DNA here is from genome assembly GCF_016125955.1 of Acetomicrobium sp. S15 = DSM 107314. Classification (NCBI taxonomy): domain Bacteria; kingdom Thermotogati; phylum Synergistota; class Synergistia; order Synergistales; family Acetomicrobiaceae; genus Acetomicrobium; species Acetomicrobium sp. S15 = DSM 107314. The sequence goes on from NZ_JADEVE010000388.1 coordinate 46,296, forward strand.
CGGCATAGTGCCGGAGACGATAAAAAAGGCGGTAGTATCGTTTCTTCCTGCCGAACTGAACCCTTCAAGCTTTATCGGTAAAAAAGCACCCCCGAGAGAAAGTTTGGAAGAGATGTCTGTAGCCGAATTGGAGCGCATTATGTGGGAAGCCGTGGAACGGCTCAATTTCGAGGAAGCGGCCAAAGTGCGCGATCTTATAGCTCAAAAGAGGGGAGGTGACTGGCGGCGTGTCGCAGTGGATCGAAGTGATAGGCGCAAGGCAACACAACCTAAAAGACATCGACGTGCGCATTCCTCGAGATAGGCTTGTGGTAATAACCGGTCCTTCCGGGTCGGGCAAATCGTCCCTCGCTTTCGACACCATCTATGCCGAAGGACAACGCCGCTATGTAGAGTCCCTTTCTGCCTACGCTCGCCAATTTCTGGGCGTACAGGATAAACCTGATGTGGACGATATTTCCGGCCTCTCGCCCGCGATATCGATAGAACAGAAGGGCGTCTCTCACAATCCTCGTTCCACCGTAGGGACTGTGACCGAGATATACGACTATCTGCGCCTTCTCTTCGGACGGGCAGGTGTGCCGTATTGTCCGAAATGTGGCAGACCGGTACGCCGTCACACTCTGGACCAAATAGTGGACCTCATTCTGGATCAATACGAGGGGCATCGCCTTGAGATACTATCTCCCTTGGTCCGCGGGAAAAAGGGAGAATTTAAAAATCTATTCTTGCAGCTTCGCCAAAAGGGGTTCCTTCGAATTCGCGTCGATGGGGTCGTCTACTGGCTTGAAGATGAAATTCCCTTGGATAAAAACCAGAGGCATTCTATCGAGGTGGTAATTGACAGGCTGCAGGTGCAGAAGGAGAAGAGAGATCGGTTAAGCGAAGGCGTGGAATCCGCCTTGAGAGAGAGTGAAGGTTTTATCCTTTTATTGATAGATGGTGAAAGAGAGGAACTTCTGACGGAGAATTACGTCTGCCCGAGCTGTTCCATATCGCTGCCGGAGGTGGAGCCTCGCCTGTTTTCCTTCAATAGTCCCTATGGAGCTTGTCCGTCTTGCTCCGGTCTCGGCAGTTATCAGTACTTTTCAGCCGACTTAGCTGTCGATCCCGAGCGTTCGGTCCTCGAAGGGGCACTCCTTCCGTGGAAGACGAGCCACTATATGCTGCGCAGGTTGGAAGCGCTCGCAAGATATAAGGGCTGGAATTTGAACCCTCCTTTTCGCGAACTTCCCAAAGAAGTGCAGGACGCGATCCTGAACGGCACCCCGGACCGCTTGCCGATGACGTACAGGGAAAGAGGAGAGGAGTATTCGTATATAGGGCGGTACGAAGGGTTACTGCCATGGCTTGAGCGCCGCTTTAACGAGACGGAATCGGACGCGATACGCGACGAACTGGCCACCTATCGTGCCGAAGACGTGTGCGAGACATGCAAGGGATTGCGCCTGCGCCAAGAGGCGCTCTCTGTGCGGATAGGCGATTACACCATCGGAGATTGGGTCTCTATGCCGGTTCAGGCGCTCTTGGGCCATCTTGAGAGGGTGAAATTTCCCTCGTCGGATTGGTTGATCGCGGAGCAAGTGGTAAAAGAGGTCAAAAAGCGCCTTTCCTTTATGGTCGATGTGGGAGTAGGCTACCTCACTCTTTCGCGAAGGGCCGATACGCTTAGCGGCGGCGAAAGTCAGCGCATCAGATTGGCTACGCAAATAGGCTCTAAGCTCTCTGGTGTGTTGTATGTGCTCGATGAGCCGACCATAGGCCTCCACCCTCGAGATACGGGCCGGCTCCTCAATACGCTGCGTTCCATCCGCGACCTGGGCAATACTGTCATCGTCGTCGAGCACGACAGAGACGTCATGACGGCTGCCGACTTCCTCGTGGAGATGGGCCCTGGAGCTGGCGAAATGGGGGGCAGGATCACGGCAGTCGGCACGCCTGAGGAGGTAATGGAAAGTGTCCGTTCTTTGAGCGGGCCATACCTGACGGGCGAGAGCTCCGGAGTGGTGAAACCCCCTCATGGTGTACGAAAGCCTTCGGGATGGCTAAAGGTTTTAGACGCATCGGAGCACAACCTAAAGCATGTAGATCTGTCTATACCATTAGGCGTCTTTGCCTGCATAAGCGGCGTTTCTGGATCGGGAAAGAGCACGCTCATGTACGATGTGCTTTACAGGGGGCTCAGACGTAAGCTCGACAGGAACTTCAGAGAAAGGGCGGGGGCGCATCGCGATATCGTGGGTTTCGAAGGCATCAAGAAGGTAGTCCTCGTCGATCAAAGTCCCATCGGCAGAACTCCTCGGTCCAATCCGGCCACCTACACCGGAGTCTTTACCCCCATAAGGGAGTTTTTTGCCCAGCTCCCCGAAGCCAAGCTTCGGGGGTACGGTCCGGGGCGCTTCAGCTTCAACGTCAAAGGAGGGCGATGCGAGGCCTGTCGCGGAGAGGGGAAGATGCGCGTTTCCATGCTCTTCATGCCCGACGTGTATGTGACCTGCGAGGTCTGCGGCGGCAAGCGCTATAACAAAGAGACGCTCGAGGTGCGTTATAAGGGTTTGAGCATTGCGGATGTGCTTGAGCTCACAGTAGATGAGGCCCTTGAGTTATTCAAAGACATACCGAGCATCGCATCCAAGATGAAAGTGATTCAAGAAGCCGGTTTAGGATATATTCGCCTCGGTCAGCCAGCTACTACGTTGAGCGGCGGCGAGGCACAGAGGGTAAAGCTTTCATACGAACTCAGCAAGCGCTTCACCGGTTCAATTTTATATCTTTTGGATGAACCGACGACGGGACTGCATTACCTGGATGTCAAAAAACTCCTCATCCTTCTCCATAAGCTCGTAGATCAGGGCAACTCGCTGCTCGTCATAGAACACAATTTGGATGTCCTGGCCTCGTCGGATTACGTCATAGACCTGGGACCAGAAGGTGGAGACGAAGGAGGATATGTAGTTGCAGAGGGAACCCCAGAGGAAGTCGCTTCCGGCGGAGTGGGGTATACGGCAGAGCACCTGGCGCGCTTCTTTGGACAGTTGAAGGTGGCTGTCTCTTGAGAAAACCCTTCGAAGTCGGAGATCTCTGTTTCGGTCGTCATCCCGTTTTGGATCTATTGAGGGCCGACCCCAAGCGTTGCCTTAAGTTATATCTGTCTCGCTCGGCAGAGGAGCCCTTCCGCCGGCGCGTCATCGCTATGGCCAAAGGCGGGGGAATACCCGTGCAGTATGTAGAGATGTCCTTTCTTGACCGCTTAGCGCCCCTGTCAGTCCATCAAGGCGTGGTCGCACGGGTGGCGCCGGTCACACTTCTTGACTTCTGGGAATTCGTGGAGGACATTCCGCCTTCGCCCGAACCATTGCTCGTCGTCTTGTTGGATCACGTGAAAGACCCACAAAATTTGGGGGCCATCGTAAGGACGGCGGAAGCTTGTGGCGCTGCCGGCCTCCTGCTTCCTAAGCGCAGGGCCGCTCTTCCCACGGGGAGTGTAGTCAAGGCGAGCGCGGGTGCCGTCTTTCGCGTGCCTATCGTGTCCATTGTTAACGTCGCCAGAGCGATAGGCGATTTGCAGGAGCTTGGGTTCTTTAGCGTCGGGCTCGACGCTGCGGGGGAAAGATCTCTCTTTGCCGGGTCTCTGCCCGAGAGGTTGCTTTTGGTTATCGGGGAAGAATCGGGCCTTAGTAGGCTTGCGAAAGAGCACTGTGATGAAATTAGGAAGATTCCTATGCGCGGGAAGGGCGAATCTCTCAATGTCTCCGTCGCGGCTTCCATAGGTATGTATGAATGGTTTCGAGCCAGAGAAAGCACCTCCTGATTATATCATGATATAATATTAACATCTAAGACAAGAGGAGGGACGGTGCACTCCTTGAAGAGATGGATCGTCGCGTTGATATGGCTATCTTGCCTGGCATATTTTGCAGATATGGCATTTTTCTTCCCGCATCGATGGCAGGAAAGTCTTGTCTACGGCAGCGGGCCTGAGATAGACGTGTTCTTGAGGCCTCAAATGACGGCGGCGGACTTCGCAAGAGAGGCCAAGAGATGTGGAATAGTAGACGACGCCGGCTCTCTTGCCCGTTGGCTCGCGCGCCTCGATGTAGACAGACGCCTGACGCCGGGGCTTTATCGTTTGCGGCGCGGTACTCCTTGGGAAGTAGCTCACGAGATAGCCGAAGCTGAGCCTGAACTTTTAAATATAGTCATAGTGCCGGGAGAAGACCCCGAGAGGTTTTTGCAGAGATTAAAAAAGATCTGCCCTTTTTCAGATCCAGAAGGGAAAATGCGAGAGGCGTTGCTTCGGAATGAAAACTTCCCGCCTCCTCTTCAGCCGTTTCTGCGTCAAGATTGGCGTAACAGGATGGCCTTTCTTGCCCCGGAGACGTACAAAGTGACCCCGTCACCTGAGGGTCTCGAAGAGTTGGTAAAAGAGGCATCTTCTGCCTGGTGGGAGAGCGTATCTGAGCGCGTTCGTGATAAACTGGATCAGCTTTCTGACATTGCCGTATTGGCCTCCATCGTAGAGAGGGAAAGCGCTCGCTCCGAAGAGAGAAGGAGAATAGCGGGAGTTTTTATGAATCGCCTCAAAGCCGGCATGCCGCTGCAATCGTGCGCTACAGTGATATTTGCGTGGCGTCTCAATGGCGAGTCGAAGACTACGCTCACCCATGACGACCTGCGGTTCAGCTCTCCCTATAACACATACCTTCATCAAGGTCTTCCTCCCGGCATCATCGCCGTTCCCTCGATAGATTCGTGGAGCGCGGCGTTGGAGCCGGAGGAGCATTCGTATTATTATTTTGTGCTAAAAAGCGATGGGGGACACCATTTCTCTCGGACTTATCAGGAACATTTGAAGGCTCAAAAAGAGGAAAGAAGAACTCAATCTAATAAATGAGTGGCATTATTGATGGGGTGGTCGATTTGAACCGAGAAGAAAAGATAATATCGTCACTGGTTGATCTGTGCGGAAGGGAAGAAGTCAATTATTCCGATATATTCCTTCAAGCCTCTTGCGGTCACTCGGCCAGCTTTGAAAACGGCTCGTTGGAAGAGCTCAGCTCGGGCATAACATGGGGATGCGGAGCGAGATGCGTTTCTGGCGATCACGTTATCCTGTCGCATTATCCTTCAGTGGCGGGCAATGATGTCCATAGGTGCCTTGCAGACGCGGCGTCGAGATGGCATCTCTCTCTACCTCAGCTCGATTTGGGCGACGCTCCGCTCTTGGAGCTATCAGATACAGAAAGAGGCCTTTCCTTGGGCAGTCTTGACTTCCTTTACGACGTAGATCGCCGCGTGCGGGGGGCTAGCGCACTCATAAGACAGGTCACCTTGAGATATCGTGCTTCTTTTGCGAGGGTTGCCATCTTTAGAGGTGACGGAATTATGAGGCTTGACAAGCGTTGGCGCACCCTTTTTGCTGCAGATGTGGTGACAGAGAAGGAAGGCATTCTTCAGAGAGGATATGAGGTGAAAGCTTCGAGTGAGCCGATTGACCAGTTTTGGTCACATTTGGACCCCCTTGCTGTAGCGATGACGGCGGCGCAGCGGGCTCTGCTCATGTTAGAGGCCTCCCCTTGCCCTGCAGGTCGCATGCCAGTGATTTTGGCCGGAGAAGCCGGCGGGACCATGGTGCATGAGGCATGCGGTCACGGATTGGAGGCCGATTCTGTGCAGAAAGATTATTCGATTTATCGCGATCGTCTCGGCGCGGCGGTAGCCAGTCCGCTCGTGACGCTGGTCGATGACGCCACTTTGAAGGGGGCCTTCGGCTCCTACGGAGTGGACGACGAAGGCACGCCGGCCGAAAGGAGCGTCCTTGTGGAGAACGGCGTGCTTAAGTGTTATCTTACGGATATCTTATCAGCCAAGAAAGGCGATTTACCTTTGACGGGAAACGGCCGCAGGGAGTCTTACAGCCATGTGCCTATTCCGAGGATGAGCAACACCTTTATTCTTCCGGGCAAATGTAGTTTTAGCGAAATCGTCGATCAGGTGAGGCATGGCCTTCTCGTTAAGAGGATGGGGGGAGGAGAGGTCAATCCTACGTCTGGAGACTTCGTCTTCCACGTAGCCGAGGGCTACCTGATCGAAGATGGCTCGCTCTCTCCGGTTCGCGGCGCCATTTTGGCAGGCAATGGGCCACAAGCCTTGAAAGACGTCTTGGCCGTCGGAGATGATCTTCATTTCGAGCCGGGCATCTGTGGCAAGTTGGGCCAGGGCGTGCCGGTGACGGACGGTCAACCTACTTTATTGATAAAAGAGCTTACGGTGGGAGGAAGCGATACGGATTATGGCTTCTAAGAGGAGGAGCCGCTCTGCCGCTCCTGAAGCAGCTAAAGATAGCTCTTCTAAGGAGAGGAAACTCTTTCGCTTGATAGATTGTGCGTTTTTTTTCGTCTTGCTCGTTGACGTCTACGCGCTGGCTTCGATCTTCACCGGTTGGACCGGCGCATGGGGGCGGTATGTTTCAAACTGGCTGTTGAGCAGCTTCGGGGGAGCCTCGCTGCTGCTTTTGCTATATGTGGCATATCTTTCAACTGCTTACCTGTTAGATAGGCGCGTGCGCAACCTTCGACGGCAAACGTTAGGAACGCTGGTATTCTACCTGACGGCATCTTTGATGTTGGGAATGTTAGAGGCAAATTCTTTTAGCGTTTCGCGATTGCTGAGCCCAGGCGAGGTAGGCCTGTCCTTAACCTCATTCCTTTACAAAAACATAGGGCCTTTGGGATTGACTCTGACAGGCTTGTGCGGAGCCACGTTTGCCCTCGTTTTGTATGGCCGCGCCTCTATTGGGTCATATTTTGAGCGGGTCGTGGGCGCAGTTCGTAACCTAATGCCGAAGAGGAAAAGAGAGGAGAAAAAAGAGGACCTGACCATTGAAAAAAGAGAGAGGGAGGTAAGCCTCGCAGAAGAGCCGCAGCTATCTCGTGTGAGTTCTAAAGAGAGCAAGGTCACGTCATCATACGTTGCGGCAATGGTGGAAGAAGAGCCCTTCGAGGAAGAAGAGCCCTTCGAGGAAGAAGACGGCTTTGTGCTCCCTCCAGAAGTGGAGCCTGGGCGTTTCCCTCCTCCTGTGGATATCTTGGGGGTGGCTCCCGAGTACGATAGCAGCGGCGATGAGGAGATAGTTGCGAAGCAGGGGGAACGCATAGTCGAGACGTTGAAGGAATTTGACATCGATGCTGAGCTTGCCGAAACCGTCTTCGGCCCTACCGTAGTGCAGTTCAGGCTTCAACTTGCGCCGGGGATAAAAGTGAGCAGGGTGGCAGCCTTGAGCAATGATTTGGCCGTGGCGCTCGCCGTTCCCAGCCTGCGCGTAGAGGCGCCTATCCCCGGCAAACCCTATATAGGCGTGGAGGTTCCGAACCCGCACCGTCGCTATGTCCACCTGAGCCAGGTTATAGGGAGCGAATCCTTTCAGGGAACACCCGTCGAATTGCCTCTTCCCATGGGGGTGAGCGTCGAAGGGTTGCCCCTTGTGATAGGGCTGGAAGGGTTGCCCCACCTGTTGGTGGCGGGCACGACCGGGTCGGGTAAAAGCGTTTTCATATCATCGTGTATAATCGGATTGTGCTTCAAGTGTAGGCCCGATGAACTTAAGCTGCTCTTGGTGGATCCCAAGAGGGTCGAGATGAATTTATACGAACGCCTACCGCATACACTCACGCCCCCCATATGCGATGTGAAGACGGCGGTGCATGCGCTGGCTTGGGCCATCAGAGAGATGGAGCGACGCTATGAGTTATTTGCACGGGCGAGGGTCAGAAATGTGATAGGCTATAACGAACACGTCCTGCCCAAAGACCGCTTGCCTTACATTGTGATAATCATAGACGAGCTGGCCGATCTCATGATGACGTCACCCAAGGAAGTGGAGGATTATATCTGTAGGCTTGCTCAAATGGCCAGAGCAACCGGTATCCATCTCATCCTCGCAACGCAAAGGCCATCGGTGAACGTGATAACTGGCTTGATCAAGGCCAACATCCCTGCTCGAGCGGCCTTTACGCTCCCTTCGCAGGTCGATTCGAGGACTATTATAGATGTGGCTGGTGCCGAAAAACTCCTCGGCAAAGGAGACATGCTCTTCGTTACGACTCGGTTTCCCAAGCCGGTGCGCGTTCAGGCTCCGTGGATCGACGAGGATGCGATAGGTCGATTCATTCAATATATGGTGAGCATCTTTGGCGAACCGGAGCACATAGATCTCGAAGAGCAAGGTGCAAGCAGGGAGGTCAGATCTTCATGTCTTGACGATCCGCTCCTCGAGAAGGCTGTGCGAATAACCTTGGAGACCGGCATAGCTTCGGCTAGCAGGCTTCAACGTCAACTCAGGGTAGGCTTTACGAGGGCGGCCAGGTTGGTAGACGCGATGGAAGAGCTCGGCATAGTGGGGGCACAAGATGGATCCAAACCGAGGGAAATCCTCGTAGACGAGGAGAGAGCTGCGGCTATCCTGGAAGATGCTTTGAGGGGAGATAAGGGTGAAGAGGTTTTCTATTCCCGGGATTGATGCGCATTATAAAGACGAATTGCCCGAGATATGCGTGCTTTTGGTCGCGGGCGGACGCAAGCCGCACAAATCTTGGTTGCAAGAGGCAGCGAAGGGGCGCCGCGTTTGGGCTGTGGACAGGGGAGTGGAATCGTGCATGCGAGCTGAGGTTTTGCCCGAACTGGTGATAGGCGACAGCGATAGCGGGAGTCCACAGGCGTGGGAGTGGGCTCGCTCTGTGGGAGCCGAAGTTCATAAATTCCCACGGGATAAAGACTTTACAGATTTACAGTTAGCCCTTCGTCAGCTTGTCTCTTTGGGCCTTCCGGTGACGGCATTGCTGTGCGGCGGTTGGGGCATGCGCTTCGATCATGCCTGGGGAAACCTCTTTTCCCTCATTTGGGCGAGCAAACACGGCATCGAGCCCGGTTGTATCTGTGACGAGAAAGAAGTCCTGTTTTTTTTGCGGGATGGGGACCATGCGGAGTTGGAATTCGATGTCTTACCTAAAGCGATCTCGCTCCTTTCCTTGTCCACTGTGGCAGAAGGTGTTACTGCCGATGGTGTAAAATGGCCTCTAAAGGACAAAACGCTATTTTTGGATGAGCCTTATGCCGTTAGCAATGTCCCTCTGGGCAAAAAAGTTGCCTTTGGCGTGAAATCCGGTTGGCTCGGGGTATATTGCACCTGGGAAATATAAACACAAAAAGGCGGGCCCCTCTAAGGGGTAACCCGCCTTACGAGGCCAGAGCGCAAACAGCGCGTGCAGACCCGCTTTGTTACTACGCTACCGTCACCTGCGATCGTTTTGACATTCTGTAAGTTCACCTGCCAGCGGCGGCGGGTGCGTTTGTTAGAGTGACTCACATTGTTGCCAGTGACTGGACCACGACCACATACCTCACAGCGGCGCGACATACTTCCATACCTCCCTATCTTATAGAACGAGCGGATGTATTGTATCATGTGTCTGTGCCCATGGCAAACAGATATGGAAGGAGTTTTCATATGTCGTTTACTCAAGATATGGAAGAGTTACAGAAAATCGTTCGTCGTCTGGAGAGCGAAGCGATGCCGCTGGAAGATGCCTTGAGTCTTTTCGAAGAGGGCATAGCCCGCCTGCGAGCTTGTCAAGCCTTCCTAAAGGATGCTCGCCAACGGGTAACGCGACTGAGCAGCGAGACCCTTCAGGAAGAGGAGTGGAATCCGATAAGAGATGAGCAGAGATAGTAAAAATATAGCTGAAATTGTCATATATATTGAAGACCAGATGGCTCGGCATAAGGCGCTCTTCGATAGACACTTAGAAGCGGTCTTGACCGAAGAAGATCTTACGCCTCACCGCCTGAGAGAGGCCATGAGCTATTCTCTGATGGCGGGTGGGAAGCGATTGCGGCCTGCATTGTGTATGGCGGCGGCTGAGATCTTTGGCGCGAGCGCCGAGATGGTTTTGCCGATGGCCGTCTCCTTCGAAATGGTCCACACTGCCTCTCTGATCCACGACGACCTTCCTTGTATGGATAACGACGCAATGCGGCGGGGTCAGCCGACGAACCATGTGGTTTTCGGAGAGGCTATGGCCCTGCTCGCCGGAGATGCGTTGCTCGCCTGGGCATTCTCTCACTCCTTGAAAAAGCTCCCTGCTCTCGGCCATACCGCAGATGTCATATTGAAGGCCTTGAAGGAGTTCGCTGAGGCCGTGGGGCCGAGCGGCATATGCGGGGGACAAGTCTTGGACATGGGCATGGAAGAATATACGAAGAAAGAAGAGCTTGTGTGGAAGACAGCCCTCATGAAGACGGCTACCTTGATCCGCGCTTCGCTGACCACCGGCAGTATATTGGGCGGAGCCTCACCGGAGGCAGTGCAATGTTTATACAATTATGGGACACATCTTGGAATGGCCTTTCAAATCACAGACGATATATTGGATGTAACCGGAGACCTTAGGGAGCTCGGCAAGACTCCTGGCAAGGATGCAGAGCAGGGCAAGGCAACTTTTGTTTCTACATACGGTGTGGATGGTGCCGTGAGGCTGGCATCGGAGGAGTCGCAAAAAGCGAAGGAGGCAATACTGTCCTTGGGCGAACGCGCCCGGTTCCTCAAAGACCTACCCGATTATATTGTTAGGAGGACGCGATGACCTCGGCGATGGCCCTTAAGGAGCGCGCCGACAAGCTTATGGTTGATAAGGGATTAGCAGAGACCCGTAGCAAGGCCCAAGCCTTGATAATGGAAGGCCATGTCTTCGTCGATGGGAAGCCTATAGATAAGGCCGGGATGCTTATTCCGGTTACGGCTGCCGTCGAGGTCGTGAAGAGAGAACCATGGGTGAGCAGGGGGGCACACAAGCTGCTCCATGCCCTGAAGGTCTTTTCGGCATCGCCTCGAGGGAAGGTATGCGCCGATATAGGTGCCTCTACCGGCGGTTTTACACAGGTGCTCTTAGCTATGGGAGCGCAAAGGGTTTACGCTGTAGACGTCGGGTACGGACAATTGGCTTGGTCTTTGAGGAAAGATCCTCGCGTGATCGCTATGGAACGGACGAACGCTCGATATCTCAAGAGGGATGACTTCGCCGAGGCTGTCACGTTTATTACCGTTGACGCTTCGTTCATATCTCTTCGCCTGCTCATCTCGCCTTTGGCAGATATTTTGCCCGATGACGGCGAGATGGTCGCCCTGGTCAAGCCGCAGTTTGAGGCGGGGCGCGAGAGGGTGGGCAAGGGTGGCGTCGTGAGGGATGCCGAGACGCACGCCCAAGTGCTTCGCGAGCTCGGCGATTTTATCAACACGAAGACGCAACTCGCCTTGATCGATGCGACCTTCTCCCCCATCAAGGGGCCTAAAGGGAATGTCGAATTCTTTTTCTTCCTAAAAAAAGGAGGCAGACCAGCACCTTTAGACTTAGATGCTGTAGTTGTAAAAGCTGTAGAGGCTTTATCTTCAACGAGGTGAAAAGATGCATTACATCGGGTTGGTCTTGAACACACAAAAACCTATGGCCCTCGAAGTTGCGCGCAGGTTACTGTCGTGGGCGCCCAAAGCCGATGTCGCTTTCCTTGCGCCATCTCATGAGTCGAGCGTCCTCGGCATTTCCGAGGTCTCTGAGGATGAATGGAGAAATCTCGTGAAGTTCGCTGTTGTAATAGGAGGAGATGGCACGTTCCTTCGCGCCGCGCGTTACGTCTTGGAATGGGGTATCCCGCTATACGGCATAAATGCGGGAAGGCTGGGATTTTTGGCCTCTGGAGATCCCGATGAGGCCGAAAGGGACATCGTCAGTATTTTGCAGGAGAAAGCAAGCGTAGAGGAACGACATACAGTCAGGGGCACGATTATCCGCGGCGACCGCGTGGTCCACGAACTTTACGCGTTGAACGACCTCGTGGTGACAAAAGGGGCCTTCGCGAGGCTCATCTTTTTGGAGATTGAAGTCAACGGCCATTTATTGAGCTTCATGCCGGCTGATGGCCTCATACTCTCCTCTCCGACAGGCTCTACGGCTTACGCCTTGTCGGCCGGCGGTCCGATTGTGCCGCCTCATCTGTCGACGATGGTCTTAGCCCCAATCTGTGCTCATACGCTTTATGCTCGCCCCGTCGTGGTGGGGGAGCACGATGTTGTGACTATAACACCCAAGGGCGACCATAGGGAGATATTCCTCACCCAGGATGGCCAACTTGGCTACGAACTGTTGCCCGGCGACAGGGTGGAGGTGTCTATATCGCCCGATAAATATGTCAGAATTTTGACATTGCCTGAGAGGGATTATTATTACCTGCTTCGCCATAAATTTCAATGGGGGCAGAGCTATTCCGAAGGCTCTGAAGAGTGAGACATGACACTCGAGGAGTTATATGTAAAAGACATCGGCGGCATAAGGAGCGCGGCAATAGGGATAAGTGGGCGCTTCACGGTCATCACCGGAGAGAGCGGCTCCGGCAAGAGTAGTCTCATAAGAGCCCTTGAGCTCATCGCTGGAAGGCGGGCCCAAAGCTCGGCAGTGAGGGGCGGGGAAGAGGCAGGCGAAGCGCTTGCCCTTTTTACTGCCAGCAGGATGCCTGCTCTTCCTGAGGAGCTTCAACCTCAGGATAACAGCTGGACGGTCCGTAGAACTGTATCCAGGAGTGGAGGAAGTAAATCGTATATACAGGAAAAACCCGTCCCCTTAAGCCTTCTCGCTGCAGCTATGGCGCCGTGCATGGCCATTCAGAGCCAATTCGCGCAACTTGAGCTACTCTCTGCCGATAAACAGATGGATATAGTCGATGGGTGCGGAGGTCAGGAATTGTTGGAGTTACGCGATTCCCTGAGGCGTGCTTTCGAGAGGGCGATAGAGATCGAAAGGGAGCTGGTAGTCTTAAGGCGCTGGAGGAAGGAAGCGGAGGAGAGACTCCAGGGGATGGCTCCCGTTATCGATATGGCCATGCCGCTCGGGCTTTATCCTTCTTGCGAGGAGGAGTGGGAGAGAGAGCTCACCTCTCTCGAGGAACGCATCGGGCGCTGCGAGCGATTGGAGCGCATTTTGAATCGTTTTTGCGGCGGCAAAGGAGGAGGCGGCTTAGTGGAAGAAGTAGAAAGCGCATGCCTCGAGCTCTGCTCTCTCATAGATCCGTCGAAGGACGGAGAACCCTCACGCCTTGCAGATTCTGCCGTCGATTGTCTGCAAAGGTTGTCGCGGTTGGGGCGAGAAGCGGCGTCGAAGGAAAGCCTTTCAGAGCTCGAAGAGGAACGCGAAAGGCTTGAAGCCAAGCTCGGCCGCCTTAAGAAATGCATGCGTATGGCCAAGGCAGAAAGTGCTGATGAGCTTATAGAACGCTGTGCTGAGGCCGAGCGGGAAATGAAAATGCTGGTCGAGACCAGGGGAAAATCGTCAGAGATGCAGGGACTCTTGACGGGGGAAAAAAAGAGGGTCAAAGAGCTAGCCATGAGCTTGAGATCGATGCGCATCTCATCGGCTAAACGCCTCGAGGAGAGGGTCAACGCGGTGCTCGCCGAGCTCGGCATGGAAGGGTTCAGGATTATAGTGCAGATAAACGAACGGGATAAGGTTCGCTCCACCGGAGCCGAAGATGTCAATTTCCTGCTTGCCGTAAACGGTGAGACGACAGGGCCGGTCAGCAAGTGCGCCTCCGGTGGCGAACTGAGTCGCCTGCTTTTGGCCTTAGAGATTGCGCTTCCCGATGATCAGCTTCCCTCGATCCTCGTTTTCGACGAGGTCGAAGCCGGGCTGGGAGGCAGAGCTGCCTTGCTCGCCGGCTACAAGCTCAAAGAGCTCTCGAGGCGATGTCAGGTGATCCTCGTCACTCACGAAGCCACTATTGCCTCTATGGCGGATCAGCACATAGTTGTGCAAAAAGACCGCGATGAATCTGTCATAAAAGAGGTACACGGCGATCAGAGGATCAGAGAGATAGCGCGTATGCTATCTGGCGACTACGAATCCGAAGAAGCCTTGGCACATGCTGAACAGTTGCTTCGGATGGCCTATCCCGCTGGGACCGGCGCCGTCTTTTGGCTTGGGGAAAACTATATATCGGAGACTTGAATGTCAGGATGAAGGAAAAATATTGGCATATGGGAGAAAGGATTCGCAAAGAGCGGCTCAAGTACGGTTTGAGCTTGAGCGATATGGCGTCCAAAATCGGCGTCTCTCCTTCGTTCTTGAGTCTTTTGGAAAACGGCAAAGCTGTACCCTCTCTTAAGGTCTTGGACAAGATATCCTCTTTTTTTTCTATGCCTTTGGCGGAGCTTTTGGCAGAGGAAGAAGAGCAGGAAGTCTTTTACTTTCCCAAGGGGCGGCAGATAGAAGCCCCTTGCGATTTTGGCATCACATCTCGTTTTCTATTGCCCAAGGATCGCGTCTTTTTCATCGAGCCGTGCCTCTTAAACCTCGCCCCGGGCTCAAGAGATAGGGAGTTTCGCGAACGCAACGGCTTGGAGTTTGCCCATGTCCTCAAAGGGAAAGTGGAGTTTCAGTTTGTGGGGCAGAAGCCTGTCGTGTGTGGCGAAGGTGATTCTATATTGTATAGAGCTAACCTTTTGCATAGGCTTGCCAACCCCTCCGATCTTTCCGCTTTGGTGTTATTGGTGAACGTACCGTCGGCTTGATCGTCGAGCGGTGTGTGCTCTCGACGCTGTTAACATCAAACTGCGATCGTGATATGATTTCCCTTCGGGTTTGTCGGATGTGTCGAGGCCTATGTTTTTGCACGATGTCGAATTAGCTTAGATGAAGAGATGTGCATATGAGCGAAAACGAAGACGGGGAGGCGGTGAGATTATGTTGTCTGTCGAGGAAGCGATCGAACTGTGGAAGTTCTGCGTCCCGGCTCTGTCGATCATTACAGGGAAGGCGGAAGACCCTTATTTCAAAAAGGCCGTGCTCCCTTCTGTGGGCGAGGTGCACCATTGGTCGCTCTTCTATTCCGTCGCCAAGCCGGTCGATGTCGCCGCTTCAGTCTTCAGACTTGGAGACGGGTTGCGCGTTCAATTAACATTCTCGGCGAAGGTCGCCGTTCCGTGCAGCAGATGTTTGGAAGAAACTTCCCTTGCAATTCAGGCCCAATTCAGCTATCTTTATCTTCTTCGAAGCGAGAAGATCTCGAACGAGGAAGACTTTCAGGTTCTGTTGGATTCGGATTGGTGGCCTGAGTCGCTTGACCTAGCCCCACAGGTATGGGAGTCTTTTATCCTCTCTCTGCCTCCGAAGGTTTTATGTTCGCCCGACTGCAAGGGGTTGTGCCCTAACTGCGGACAGAACCTCAACGTCGGGACATGTTCCTGTAAAGAGGAAGAGGGGGATCCGAGGCTTGCTGCGCTCAAGCTTTACAAGGAGATGTTTTAATCTTAAAAGGAATAGGAGGAATGGAAAGTGGCTCTCCCCAAGAGACATGTCTCTCACTCAAAGACGCACAGCCGTAAGGCTCAATGGCTTAGGGCTGTGAAGGCTCCGGCCGTTACGACTTGCACGCATTGCGGAGAGGTGATCCAATCGTATCAGGCTTGTCCTTCCTGCGGATACTATCGCGGCAGGAAAGTCCTCCCGAAGGCGGAAGAAGGAGAAGAATAGGTATGGATCTGGGGGCAGGGGTTTTCCCGTGCCCCTTTTTCTTCGGTGGGTTGACCTAAGTCCCTCTTTGGCATATACTCTCAATCATAGTTGCTGATATGACCAGGTTATAATAACTGGAGATGACGGAGGTGTCTAAAGGCGCGAAGAGAGACGCGGGAAACCAGACATAACGAGCTTTTGCGCCTCTTGGAGGAAAATCCGCTATTGAGGGACGAAGACCTGGCCCAAAGGTTGAGCGTCAGCGTCAGCACCATACGTTTGGACAGGGCGCTCCTTGGGGTGCCTGAGTTGCGCGAGCGTATGCGGAAAGCAATAGAACAAGCGAGGAGCAGGTTGCGCTCGTTGAAACATGAAGAAGTGATGGGAGAACTATTGGCGCTCGAACCCAACGCATGGGCCATTTCGGTTATGGTCCCTACAAAAGAAATGGCCTTTCGACATACAGATATGGTAGCCGACCATCACATTTACTCTCAGGCCAGTTCACTTGCTGTCGCCGTTGTAGAGGCAGATCTTGTTGTGACTGGCGCAGCGCGCGTCCGTTTTAGGGCTCCTGTGCGAATAGGCGAAAAACTCGTAGCCAGGGCTAAGGTCGGCACTCACAAGAGGAACAGCTATATTGTAAGCGTGAGGAGCAAGGTTGACGAGCGCGAAGTTTTTGTGGGCAAGTTCATCGTGGTAGTGCTGGACGGAGAGAAAAGCGCCTAAAAAGCGCAGAGTGGGGAGGATAGTTTTGTTGCTTGCACTCGATGCCATGGGGGGCGATCATGCTCCCTCTGAAATATGCCGCGGTGCCATCTTGGCGTGCAAAGAACATAGCGATTTGGAAGTAGCCCTTGTGGGCCGAGCTCCGTTGATAGAACAGGAAATCGGGGGCGCCGAGCCTCAGGTGCTTCGAAGGATTCATATAGTCCATACCGATGAATATATCACTATGGACGAATTGCCGGCCGCCGCCATGAGGAAGAAAAAGAAGGCGAGCCTTCGCCTTGCGATGGAGATGGTCAGAAGCGGAGAGGCGGACGGATGTATCTCTGCAGGCAACACTGGAGCCATAGTGGCCGGGGGAATACTGGTCATAGGGCGCATCGCCGGCATAGATCGGCCAGGACTGGGTGTTCCCATACCTGCTTTAAAGCGCCTGACGCTGCTCATAGATGTGGGTGCCACTGTTCGATGTAAACCCTTGAATCTTTATCAGTTTGCCCAGATGGGCAGCTTGTATATGCGCCATGTGATGAACGTCCCAAAGCCAACGGTGGCTCTCTTGTCCAACGGCGAGGAGGAGATTAAAGGCGACGAAGTCATCTTCGAGGCGCGAGAGATGCTAAGCAGAAGCTCCCTCAATTTCATCGGTTATGTGGAAGGCAAGGATATTCCCTTCGGCACAGCAGATGTGATAGTGTGTGACGGATTTACCGGCAACGCCATGTTGAAATTCATAGAGGGTACAGGTGAAGCGTTGTACACATTGTTCAAAGACGAGATGGGACAGCGACTCCTGCCCAAAGTGGGCATCTTTTTCTTCTTGCCCATGTTGAAGGAATTGTGGACGCGCTTTGATTACGAACAATATGGAGGCACGCCCCTTTTGGGCGTCAAAGGGGCCGTGATCAAGGCGCATGGTCGTTCCAAAGCGCCGGCCATCGCGAGCGCGTTGAGGGTAGCGAGGAACTTTATAAAGCAGAATTGTCTTAAAAGCATCGAAGAGGAGTTGGCTCAAGGAGGGGTATGAATGCCGCTTTATCAGGGTAGGCCCGTTTCGCTGTTTGGCACCGGTATATACATGCCAGAGCACGTGCTCACAAACCATGACCTGGAAAAGATGGTGGATACGAGCGATGCCTGGATAAAAGAAAGGACCGGGATAAGCGAGCGCCGCATTGCTGCTCGAGACGAGCTGACGAGTGACTTGGCCTTGAAAGCTTCGATAGAGGCGCTGAGGGATGCTTCTATTCCCCCCGAGGCAATCGATATGGTCTTAGTAGCTACAAATACGCCGGATAGCATCTTCCCAGGCGTTGCTCCGAAGGTTCAAGGAATGCTCGATGCCTCTCGGGCCGGGGCTTGCGATATTCAGTCCGGTTGCACGAGCAGTGTATATGCCTTAGCTATGGCCGCGTCTGGCATAGCTTCTGGCATATGGGATAACGTTTTGGTCATAGGCGCTGAGGTGCTTTCCAGGTTGGTCAACTGGAAGGATCGCAATACCTGCGTCTTGTTCGGCGATGGCGCTGGAGCGGCCGTGTTAGGCGCAAGTCGAGATGGAAAGAACCGGGTCATCGCATCAAGTCTCCGTTCTGATGGAACGAAGCATAACCTCATCACCTTTCTTGGTGGGCTTGTCCAGTATCCGGCAACTCACGATACGATAGACGCCGGGCTGCATCACATACAAATGAAGGGAAACGAGGTCTTCAAATTTGCCAACAGGACGCTGCCGTCGTTTTTGGAAGATTTCTGTCGCGATGTTGACTGTCCAGTTGATAAAATAGACTGGTGGGTGTTTCATCAGGCCAATTGGCGGATCATAGAAGGGGTGCTGAAGAGGATGGATGTGCCGCTCGAGAAGACCATCGTGAACCTGGATAAATACGGCAACACCTCGTCGGCCTCTGTCTTCGTGGCCCTTCACGAAGGCCTGCAAAGCGGAAAGATTAAGCGTGGTGACTTGGTTTTGACCGTGAGCTTTGGGTCAGGTATGACTTATGGAGCAATCCTCTTTGAGGTATGAGGTGAAAAAGATGAGACCAAATAGAGTTACGTCGCTATTGGGGGTTGAGTACCCTGTGTTGCAGGGCGGGATGGCTTGGGTTGCCACCGCTGAATTGGCTGCCGCTGTGAGCAACGGGGGCGGTTTAGGTATGATCGGCGCCGGCAATATGCCTCCTGAGGTTTTGGATCAAGAATTGAAGAAAATAAAAGAGCTTACGGATAAGCGGTTCGGCCTGAACATAATGTTGCTCTCCCCTACGGCCGACGATGCCATAGAGCTGGCTGCTCGGCATCGCGTCCCGGTGGTGACGACTGGCGCTGGAAGCCCTGGCAAGGTGATAGAGCGCCTGAAACCTCTTGGCACGGTCGTTATCCCCGTCGTGGCGTCTGTAGCTCTCGCGCAGAGGGTGGAACGACAGGGGGCAGATGCGGTAGTGGCGGAAGGTACCGAAGCCGGCGGGCATGTGGGAGAGATGACGACAATGGTATTGGTTCCTTTAGTGGCGGATGCCGTGGAAATTCCGGTCATAGCGGCAGGTGGTATCTCCGATGGTCGCGGCGTAGCTGCCGCCTTTGCGCTCGGCGCTGAAGGTGTGCAGATGGGGACGCGCTTTGTCTGTGCCGCTGAGAGCACGGTCCATGAGGCTTATAAAAGGGAAATATTGAAGGCGCGTGATCGTTCTACGGTTGTGACCGGCCACACTACCGGTCATCCGGTGCGCTGCATAAAGAACAAGCTCACCCAGAAGTTCCAGGAGATGGAGAAGGCCGGTGCACCGATTGAAGAACTGGAAAAGCTCGGGACAGGAAGATTGCGAGCAGCGGTGAAGGATGGCGATGTGGTTTGGGGGTCTGTGATGGCAGGCCAGAGCGCGGCGCTGGTGAAATCGATTCAGCCAGCCGCGGAGATCATAAGGGAGATCTTCTCCGAGGCTGAAGACGTTATAAGAAACCTAAAGCAGTTGCTATCGCCGGTCGAAGCTTGAGCTTGGAGGTGCCGAAATGGCCTACGCTATTATTTTCCCAGGTCAGGGTGCCCAAGAAGTTGGTATGGGAAAGGAGCTCTTCGACGAGTTCAAAGAAGCCCGCGAGGTCTTAGAATTGGCGGATGAGGCCCTCTCTTTCCGGTTGAGTCGCTTGATTTTCGATGGGCCGGAAGCCGAACTGCAAAAGACCGAGTTTACCCAACCGGCTATCATGGCAGTCAGCATGGCTTCGTTCAAAGTTCTCTCCTCTCTGGCTCCAGGAGAGTTGTCTCCGCTCTTCGTGGCTGGACACAGCCTCGGCGAATATACGGCTCTGGTTGCAGCTCAGGCGCTTTCCCTGGAGGAGGGGCTGCGGCTGGTGCGCCTTAGAGGGCAGTTGATGCAGGAGGCTGTGCCCGTAGGCGAAGGTGCGATGGCAGCTATAATAGGATTGGAGGAGAGCGTTATTGTCGAAATTTGCAAGGCAGCCTCAAAAGGTGGTAAAGTCTGCGAGGTGGCCAATTATAATTCAGGCCAACAGCTTGTGATTTCGGGCCATGCTACCGCAGTGGCGGAGGCCATGGAAGCAGCTAAAAAAGCTGGCGCCAAGAGGGCGGTCCCACTGAAGGTGAGTGCGCCGTTTCATTGTTCTCTCATGCGTCCTGTGGCCGATACGCTCTCGCGGGCTTTTGAGGCATGTTCTTGGCGGCGGCCCGTTTGGCCCTTGGTGGCCAACGCTACGGCGACTCCGGTGACGGATATAGGCGAGATTCAAAATGTCCTTCGCCGTCAGACGTATAGCCCCGTCCTGTGGAAAAATTCGATTCAGTTCATGGCGAACTCAGGAGCTTCTGCATTTATTGAAGCGGCTCCCGGCAACGTCTTGAGCGGTTTGCTCAAAGGATGCGTCTCAGGCGTTGAATCCTACAATCTGAAGGATCTAAAGAATTTGGAGAAGACCCTTGATTTCATCAAGGGAGGTCTATAAAATGGCCTCGTCTTGTAAGGTGGCACTGGTAACCGGCGCTGGTAAAGGGATTGGGCGTGCTATAGCTCTGGAAATGGCGAGGAAGGGTTATGTCGTTGCCGTAAACTATCGGAGTTCGGCCGTTGGAGCGCGGGAAGTGGTCGATCAGATAGGAAAGGAAGGCGGTAAGGCGGAAGCCTTTTGTGCCGATGTCTCCGATCCGAACGAGGCAAAGAGGCTCTTCAAAGATATTGCGCTCAGGTTGGGTGAAGTTTCAATTCTGATCAATAACGCTGGTATAACGAAGGATAATCTACTTTTGCGCATGAAAGACGACGAATGGGCCGAAGTGCTCTCGGTGAATTTGAACTCTGTCTATTATTGCACAAAAGAGGCGCTTCGCTATATGATAAGGGCGCGCTGGGGCCGCATAGTGAACGTGAGCTCCGTTGCTGCGTTGATGGGAAACCCCGGCCAGGCCAATTATGCCGCTGCCAAGGCGGGGATAATTGGCTTCACTAAGAGCGTGGCTCGCGAAGTGGCCTCCAGGGGGATAACCGTCAATGCTGTGGCGCCTGGTTTTATATCCACCGATATGACGGCTGCTCTGGATGATCCGATAAAAGAAGGGCTTTTGTCGCTAGTACCGTTGGGTCGTCCGGGTGCGCCGGAAGAGGTGGCCAAAGCTGTAGCATTTTTGGCCTCTGACGACTCCGGTTACATAACCGGACAAATCCTCGCCGTAGATGGCGGCATGACGATGCACTGAGGAAGGGGGTGAATGTTCTATGCAAGCTGATGAGGTTATGAAGCGCCTGAAGGAGATCGTGATGGATCGTTTGGATGTGGAGGAGGATCAGATAAAACCCGAAGCCTCCTTCGTGGAGGATTTGGGCGCCGACTCTTTGGATATCGTGGAGCTGATAATGGGCATCGAAGAGGAGTTCGATATCGAAATTCCCGATGAGGACGCAGAGAAGCTCACGACTGTCGGCGAGGCTTTTGAGTATGTGAAGGGCAAGCTGGGTGTAGAAGAATAGAGTATATTTGAGGTCCCTCTGCGGTTATCGAATTCGAAAGAGGGGCCTCTTCAATTGCGAAGGAGTGACCTCCTTGAGGAGAGTTGCGATCACAGGAATAGGCGTGGTGAGCCCCATCGGCATCGGGAAGGAATCTTATTGGCAGGCGCTCAAAGAGGGCAAAAATGGGGTTGGAATCATCACCCTTTTTGATGCCTCCGAGTTTCCGGTCAGGATTGCTGCCGAGGTGAAGGATTTTTCCCCAGACAAATGGATGGATCGCAAAGAAGCGCGGCGAAGCGACCGTGTGATCCAGTTTGCCGTGGCTGCTGCTGACATGGCGATAGAGGATGCCAAACTTGACGTAGGAAGCCTCGATCCTCAAAAGTTCGGCGTTTATTTGGGCAGCGGTGAAGGTGGCATTGCCACGAGCTATGACAATATAAAAGCGTTGGTCGAAAAAGGACCCTCTCGCGTCAGCCCCTTTTTTATTCCGATGATGATAAGCAATATGCCAGCGGCCTATGTGGCGATAAGACATGGGGCTCGCGGTCCCAATCTGTGCGCTGTTACCGCTTGTGCTACCGCGACCCACACGATGGGCGAGGCTTACCACGCGATTAAAAGAGGCGAAGCCGACGTCATACTTGCCGGTGGCGCCGAGGCTGCCATAACGCCTGTGGGGGTTGCCGGCTTCGCGGCTATGAAGGCCCTCTCCACTCGTAACGATGCTCCTGAGCGCGCCTCGAGGCCCTTCGATATCGACCGTGATGGCTTTGTGTTGGGAGAGGGCGCCGGCGTTTTAGTATTCGAAGAGTTGGAGCATGCCTTGGCGAGGGGGGCGTATATCTATGCGGAACTCGTCGGTTACGGAAATACATGCGACGCCTATCACATCACTGCCCCCGATCCTACCGGCGAGGGACCTATTAGGGCTATGGCTTTGGCCGTATCGATGGCAGGTTGGAAGCTGGATGAAGTCGACCTGATCAACGCCCATGGCACATCTACCCCGCTCAACGACGAGATGGAGGCCAAGGCCATCCGAATGCTTTTTGGAGTCCATGCCGATTCCATCTATGTCCATTCAACCAAGTCAATGATCGGCCATGGATTGGGCGCTGCCGGAGCGCTGGAGACGATCGCCACCCTGCTCGCCATCGATGAGGGGGTCATACACCCCACCATAAACTTGGAGGAACAGGACCCGAATTGTCCAATCCCCGTGGTGGCTGGACAGGCGAGAGAGGGGAAGATATCAAAGGCGTTAATGAACAGCTTCGGTTTTGGGGGTCACAACGCAGTTTTGGCTCTGCAACGCTATGAGAGCTCCGAAAATGCTTGACTATGGTCTTTGGAAGTGATATAGTAGCGCGGCTTGCGATGGTGCTATCACCTTCGTAAGAAACCAGTAAGTTTTAGGAGGCAAGGATATGCGAGGTACTGTCAAGTGGTTTAACGGCACCAAGGGGTATGGTTTCATCACCACAGAAGAGGGCAAGGATGTGTTTGTTCACTATAGCGCCATCGATATGCAAGGCTTCAAGACCCTCAACGAAGGCGATAGCGTCGAGTTCGACGTTGTCCAGGGAGACAAAGGACCTCAGGCAGCGCGCGTGCGGAAGGCTTCTTAGAGAGCCGTTTTTACGCTTGTATAGCTAAAACAATCAGGATGGCAAAATAGGCGAGGGCGTTCCCCTCGCCTTTATATTGGCCATGCGACCCCAGCGAGTTATCCCCACGGCAACCTGGCCGAAGGATACGCATTCGTCGTTGGGCGGCAGGAAGCGATGCACGAGCGGCAACAGCCCTAACCTTCGCAAAAAAGAGCAGGTCATAGAAAAAAGCCGCCTGTTTTGCCAAGTGCCGCCCGATAAAGCTACATGTTTAAGGCCAAACATTTCGCTCGCAGTAGAACACGCCTCGGCGAGCGACTTGGATAGACCATCGTGAAAAGCAGCCGCTATCTTTGCAGGCTCTATGTGGCCTAGCCTTTCTAACGTCCATATTACGGCAGGTCGCCAATCGATCAGGATGTGTTCATTTTGGGCCACGACGGAAAAAGGGGCAAATTCTCCGGCCCCGCAGGCCATTGCCTCGAGCTCCATGGCGGCTTGAGCGTCGTAGGTTATCGAATCGCGCACTCCGAGGAGTGCTGCAATTCCATCGAAAAGCCTGCCGCAGGATGTCGTAATGGGAGACGCCTTGGCCGATGTCAATACGGGGCGCATCAGTTCTTCCTTCTTAGGCCACAGGCGAGAGGCCCATTTTATGGCTTCGCCTTCGCCCAAGGCCGTCGCCATTAAAGACAAAGCATGGCGCCAAGGTTCCAGCACGGATCGGTCGCCTCCGAGCAGCGGAGTTGGCAAAAGGTGTCCGATTCGGCGGCACGACGACAGACTTCCCGCCAAAAGTTCGCCCCCCCATACGCTTCCGTCTTCGCCATATCCCGTGCCATCCATTATTAGACCCATGGCCTCTTCGTAGTGCCTGTTCTCCTGCAGACAAGCGGCAAAGTGGGCGAAATGGTGCTGGACGGGGAGGGAATCCTCTATGCCGCTCAGTGATCGCTTAGCGATGGATGTGGAGAGGAACTGAGGATGAAGGTCGTAGACGAGAAAACGGGGGCGCACATTGTAGAGCGCTATCATGTGGCTCAAAACCTCTTCGTATAGAGCTAAAGATGGGAGCTCCTTCATATCGCCGAGGTATTGGCTGGTGAAGATCAGGCGGCCATGGCTCAGCGAAAACGTGGCCTTCATCTCCGCTCCTGCCCCCAAGATCGGCGGCGCCTCGTCATCGGCTATGAACGGCTGCGGCACGTAACCCCTGGCACGCCTCAAAAAAACGGGCCTGTTGCCAGCCATGGACATTACCGAATCGTCTATCCTTACATAAATGTCCCTGTTATGCATGAGAAAGGCATCGGCTATGCCTTGTAAGGATTTCAAGGCCTCCCTGTTTCCCGAAATGAGGGGGGAGTCCGAGATATTGGCGCTGGTCATGATGAGAGCGGGCATGTCCTTCATGATGAGGTGGTGAATCGGGGTATAGGGCAACATTATGCCTATTGTGTCCTGAGCTGGCGCGACTGCCGGTGAAATCTTGGCGTTCGCTCTTTTAGGACATATGACTATAGGCCGACGTGGCGAAAGCAACAGCTCGCGCGCTGCCGGTGTGATGTAAGCCAAGGCATCCGCCTGGTTTAGGTCTGCCGCCATGATGGCGAAGGGCTTGCTCGGACGGCCTTTTCTCTCCCTCAATTTTGTGACGACGGCATCTGAGGTGGGGTCGCAGGCGAGATGGTATCCGCCTATGCCCTTTATCGCCACGATCTTGCCGTTTTTCAGTGCGGCTATGGTAACGTCGATAGCTTCATCCCCTGTGGCGATGGCCTCTCCGTATGGGCCTGCGAGCCAAATTTTTGGACCGCAGGCACGACATGCGTTGGGTTGAGCATGGTATCGTCTGTCTTCTGGGTCTTCGTATTCCTCGTTGCAAGCCTCGCACATGGGAAAACAGGCCATGGTCGTTTGAGCTCGATCGTAAGGGAGCGCCCTTATGATCGTATATCTGGGGCCGCAGTTTGTGCAGTTGATGAAAGGGTAGCGGTAGCGCCTGTTAGATGGGTCGTCCATCTCCCTCAGACAGTCGTCACAGGTAGCTATGTCTGGGGGAATTAGGACCTCTTGTCTATCTTGTCGTTCGCTCTGTTCGATAGCGAAGGAATGGTCAGCTTCCTCTATTGCGATTTGTTTTTTGCTTTCTATCGTGATCTTTTGTATCGAGGCGATAGCAGGATGCTCATCTTTGAGCCTCCTCAAGAACTCATTTATCCCGTCTTCGCTCCCCTGGACTATGATCACGACGCCGGAGGAAGTGTTTTTCACTCTTCCGGAGAGCCCGAGATTGTGAGCCAGCCTCGCTACGAAGGGCCTAAAACCTACGCCCTGGACCACGCCGGTGACCAAGACGACAAACTCGTTTATCATTGACAAACCTCCAATCAAGAGGCATTTTAGAGCAAGCGCCGTTATCTTACAATATGTGGGAGGAGAGACTGTGCCCGTCCTTGAAAGAGGTTTAATTCATGTCTATACGGGGAATGGAAAAGGAAAGACGACATGTGCGCTCGGTGCGGCTTTAAGGATGGTGGGACATGGCGGCAAGGTCGCCATAGTGCAATTTCTCAAGGGTTGGGGTTTTTATGGAGAGATAGCTGGGCTTTCATATTTGCCGAATGTGAGACTTGAAAAGACAGGGAGGGCTGAATTTGTCGACAAGCACACCCCGCTCTTGGATGATTTTACAGAAGCCGAAAGGGGGTTAACCCTCGCGGAGGGATTTCTTGTGAGCGGGGGTTTCGACATGGTGATAATGGATGAAGTAAACGTGGCCATCGATTATGGGCTCGTTTCGGCGCAAAGCGTGATCGACGCCTTAAAGCGACGGCAACCGTGGGTGGAGGCGATATTGACGGGCCGCAATGCCCCAGGCGAGTTGATCGCATTGGCCGATGTGGTAACTGAGATGAGAGAGATAAAACATCCCTTCAACAAAGGCCTGGCGTCTCGGATGGGGGTAGACTTTTGATAGCGTTGGTCGGCATGAGCGGCGGTGTGGATAGCTCCACCGCAGCCTTGCTTCTCAAGGAAGCCGGTTGGGAGGTAATAGGGCTCCACCTGATAATTTCTCCATGGCAGGAAGAAGCTCGTAGCAGGTTTGAATATATAGCCGATGTGCTTAAGGTGCCGGTCTTGGAGATCGATGCATCCGGCCTCTTCGATGAGCTGGTCGTCGAACCGTTCTTGGATGCCTACAGAAAGGGGTTTACGCCTAACCCTTGCGTATTGTGTAACGAGCGGTTGAAATTTGCCATTCTGACCTCGCAGGCCGATAAATTGGGCGCAAAATACGTTGCCACCGGACACTATGCGACTATTGTGGAAAAAGACGGAGGTCTCTTCCTGGCCAGGGCTAAGGATCGATCGAAGGACCAAAGCTACGTCCTCTACCGCTTGCCGCGGTCGTGGCTCTCTGGGATCGTGTTTCCGCTTTCGAATTGGGACAAGGAAATGGTCCGCCGTAGGGCCGGTGAAGCCTTCGGCGACGTCTTTGATGGCGTTCGCGATAGCCGCGATATCTGTTTTATCCAGGAAAAGCTTCCTCATTTTCTGTCGCGCCGCTTGGGCTGCGAGAGGGGCCCTATCGTCACAAAAGACGGCACAAAACTCGGTGAGCACAAAGGCCTTTTCTGTTACACTGTAGGGCAGCGCAAGGGATTGAATTTGAGCGGAGGGCCGTGGTATGTGATGCGATTGGACTTGGACCAAAATGCCGTAGTGGTGGGACGCAAAGAAGACTTAACGGTTAGGCGCATAGTTTGCTGCGATCCTCACTGGCATGAGGAGCCGAAAGTTGAAAGGATCTATTTGGCGCAACATCGCTATAGAACTTCTCCCGTCGAGGTGATGGTTCAAAGGGAGGGTTCCAGTTTTTTGGCAGAAGCCGCAAAAGAGTGTTTCATGGCCGTCGCCCCAGGGCAATCCCTGGTAGTTTACGACCAGACAAGGGTGATCGGCGGCGGTATCATAGAACGGAGCGAAAGGGGTGGAGTAAATATATGAGTTTGATCGATGAACTGAAATTACCGGTAGATAAGCTTCGAACGAAGGCCAGGGTGGGAGAGCTTGGATTTCAAAGCACTGACGAGATCTGCTGCGAGGAACATTTGATAGGCCAGGAAAGGGCGGTCAGCTCGATCTCTTTTGGGCTCTCTCTGGAAAGCAAGGGTTATAACATATTCGTTGTGGGAAACCCAGGCAGCGGGCGCACGACATACGCGATGAACAGGATAATGGCCCTCGCCAAAGATATGCCGGCCCCTGACGATTGGGTGTACGCGTACAATTTCAGCAACCCCAGCGCTCCTCTTGCCATAAATATGCCAGCTGGGCAAGGGAGGGAACTGGCTAAGGAACTTGACGAGTTGGTCAAGGAACTGAAGGTAGTGTTGAGCAAGACATTTGAGGACAGCCAGTATGAGGATACGAAAGCCCGTTATGTGAAGGAGTTTCAGGAGCAGGTTAACGAGTATATGGAGGAACTTCGCAAGGCGGCTTTGGAGAGGGGTTTTTCCATAAAGCGCACTCCGCAAGGATTCGTCAATGTACCGCTTGTTAAGGTGGTGGCAGAAGACGGGAGTGTCGCTTACAGGGAAATGCAGCAGGAGGAGTTTGAGACACTTGGAGAGGAAGAACGGAAGGATCTTCAGGGCAAATCTGAGGAGATATCTCAAAAGACCTTGGAGGTCTTGCGCCGTATAAGGGACTTAGAAAAGAGCCTCAGAGAGCGGATAAAGGAGCTGGAGGCCAACATCTGCCGCAGCGCCATAGGGCCGTATTTGAAGGAGCTGAAGGATCACTTCGGCGCCAATGGCAAACTGAGAGGGTGGATCGACGAGCTGAGCGAAGACATAATCAAGAATTTCAACATATTCATAGCTGCAGCCCGTGATGAAAGCGCGGAGGTAGATTTTTCTCGCTATGGTGTCAACGTGATAGTTGAGAATAGGCCAGAGGAAGGCGCCCCTGTAATAAGGGAAACCAACCCGACGTATTACAATCTTATAGGCAAGGTGGAGTATGAGAGCAGACAGGGATATCTTTACACTGATTTCACAAAAATAGTGGCTGGTGCCATTCACAAGGCCAACGGAGGGTTTTTGATCCTCGAAGCTGAGGAACTGTTTAGGCATTTCTTATCGTGGGAGGCCCTGAAGCGCGTTCTCAAGACCGGGCAGTTGATGATAGAAAATATAGGCGAGCAGTGGGGTTACATTCCATTCTCGTCGCTTCGCCCTGAACCTATCCCTATGGATGTGAAGGTCGTAATCATCGGGACGCGATGGATCTACTATCTCCTCAACCTGTATGATCCCGAATTTCCAAAGCTCTTCAAGGTTAAGGCAGATTTCGACGTAGATATGCCACGCACTGTCGAGGCCGAAAGGGATCTCGCCAACTTCGTTGCAGGCTTCACTCAGAAAGAGAAGCTGCCCCCCTTCACCGCTGATGCCGTGGGTGAGGTCATTGAATGGGCCTCTCGACTTGCAGATCACGGCAACCGTATGACGACTCGCTTCAATCAGCTCGCAGAGGTGTTAGTCGAGGCCGCGGCGTGGGCGCGCAAAGAGAATGAAGATCAGGTAGCTGGCTCTCACGTGAGAAAAGCGATCTCGGAAAAGCAATTTCGCACGAATCTCGTAGAAGAGCGAATGAGGAGAGCCTTTGAAGACGGCACGCTCTACATCGATACGCGGGGAGAAAAAGTGGGGCAGGTCAACGGCCTTACCGTAGTTGACCTCGTCGATCATAGATTCGCGCACCCTGTGCGGATCACCGCTAATGTCTTCATGGGGCGTGAAGGTGTTGTAAACATCGAGAGGGAGGTTAAGCTAACCGGGCCGATTCACAATAAAGGCCTTTTGACCCTTTCGAGCTACTTGGGCAGACAATATGCCCAGGATATGCCCCTGGCGCTTTCGGCTCACTTGGCCTTCGAGCAGGTCTATGGCGGCATAGAAGGAGACAGTGCCTCTTCTACAGAGCTTTATTGTCTCGTATCTGCTCTTTCGGATTTGCCGCTGAAACAGAGCATAGGCGTTACAGGTTCGGTTGACCAGTTCGGGAATGTGCAGCCCATCGGCGGCGTCAACGAAAAAATCGAAGGTTTCTTCAAGTACTGCAAAGTCCAGGGGTTGACGGGGGATCAGGGCGTAATGATACCCGAAAGCAATGTGGTGCACCTCATGTTGGATCATGAGGTCATGCAAGCTGTGCAAGAGGGCAAATTTCACATATGGGCTATCAGACATGTGGATGAAGGCATCGAGATACTGACGGGCGTTCCTGCCGGCAAGATGGACGAGGCTGGCAATTTCCCCGAAGGCACAGTTCACGCTCGGGCTAAGCAGAAGTTGAGGGCTTTCATGGAAAGATCTGCCAAGCTCAAAAAAGAGCTCGGGGAGGAACCAAAGAAAAGTGAAGACGAAGGAAACGGTTAAAGTCTGTCAGGCGGGCATCTCACCCGCCGCCGTTCGTCCGATGGCCTTGGCTGTGCCTGAGCGATCGGACGTTCTGTGGGTCCTCGATGTGTTGGAGGAAACGTGGAGGATGGAAAAACTCTCTCCGGTGAAGGCTCACGAGGACCCATTGGACGGGCTGATAGTCACGATACTATCGCAAAACACGAACGATAAAAACCGCGATCGCGCCTTCGCCCAGCTCAAATCGCGTTTTTCGTCTTGGGAAGAAACAGCGGCCTCGGGCATCGAAGAGTTGGCTTCGACCATACGAGCAGCGGGGCTGGGCGAGGTCAAGGCTCGCTATATAAATCAGGCGCTTAAGGGCATAAAAGAACGCTTTGGAGAATATTCGCTCAAAGGTATGAAGTCTTGGGATAAAGACAAAGCGAAGACCTTCCTCTTAAGCCTTCCAGGTGTGGGGCCAAAGACGGCGGCGTGCGTCCTCCTCTTCGAACTGGGCCAGCCCGCCTTTCCCGTGGATACACACATTACGAGGGTCTGCAAAAGGATAGGTTGGGCTCCTTGGAGCGCGACGCCCGAAGACGTTCAGTCGATCATGGAGGCGGTCATACCTCAAGAACGGTATTATGGTGCCCACCTCAACATCATAGAGCACGGACGCCATATATGCACGGCGCGCAAGCCTGCATGCCCGTCCTGCCCCGTCATCTCATGCTGCGAGTTTGCCGAAAAAACGCAAAGAGGAGAGGGCTAACGAGCCCTCTCCTCTTTCTCAAGCTGCGACTAAGCGCCGCAAAGCGTCCCTGCTCTCAGGCTCCCTGCTCTTTTAGCCGCTCGAGAACCAACCTGTAACCGTCTGCTCCATACTCAAGGAACTTCTTGACCCTGCTGATGGTAGCAGTGCTTGCGCCGGTCTGTTGGGCTATCTGTGGGTATGTTAAACCTTCGCTCAGTAACTTAGCCACTTCGAGGCGCTGAGCCAATGCTCTGATCTCGCCTATAGTGGCTATATCCTCGAGGAAGTTGTAGACTTCCTCCACGGTCTTTAGTGAGAGGATAGCCTTGCAGAGCTGATCCGTGAGAGAATCTTTCCATTTTTCCGACATAACCAAATCGCCTCCTTATCTTTGTGAGATGTCACATGCTTTTCACGCAACGTGCATTATTATAACATGTGCCTTTTCGTATTTCAAGACTACAGAAGCAGAACCAAATATTTCCACTTCGGAGAAGAGGATTAAACTGTAACTCTGGAACTCGGAAATCCCTCAGCCTGTTGAGTTAGGTCGCAAAAGGCCGAGATTAGAAGCTGCATTTCGCTCTCTTTGCCCACGGTGACGCGCATCCATGTGCCTTCCCATGGTACGGATATGAATTTGACATGGATCCCCTGTTGTAACAAGAACTCTTCGAGCTGCTGTCTTTGTAGCGGTGCGCGCACAGCTACAAAGTTCGACGCACTCTCGAAGGCTTGCCAACCGGCGATGCGGTTTACCTCTTCAACGAAGCGGTCGCGAATGTAAGATATGGCGTAAACCCTGCCTTCCATCCATTCCCGGTAGGATAGCATTAGCTTGGCTATATCCTGGCTCATCACGTTGACGTTGAAGGGGCTGCGCGTCTCGTTGAGGATTTGGGAGACACGTTTGCCGCACATGGCGTATCCCACGCGCATGCCGGCCAAACCCCAGGCCTTTGACATAGTCCTCAAGACTGCGACTTCCCTTGGAAGATCTCCTTTGATCGACTCCAGGATGGAAGTCCTTGAAAATTCGGCATATGCTTCGTCTATCAGGCATATCCCGGGAGAGTGCTCTATCACTTTAAGGAGAAAATCAGGCCTTAGGAGCATGCCTGTGGGGTTATGGGGAGAATCCAGCAGCACCAGCCGTGGCGAAGCCTCGTGCAGGACATCCAACACCGCTTCTTCTGAGAAAGAAAAACGCTTCCCGTTCACTACGACTGGCACTTTCACTTGCTCGGCGCGGAAGAGCTTGCAGAGATGGTTGTATTCCGAAAAGCACGGCGATAGCGTTAAAACGCGGTCGCCCTCTCTGATAAGAGCGGCGAACAGCAGGAATAATATTTCATCCCCTCCATTGCCTACCACTATGTGCTCTGCCGGAAAGCCCGTATACTCGGAGAGGGCTGCCTTAAGGGCTTTGGCATCTGGATCCGGGTAGCGGTTGAGCTTCAGAGACGACAAACTTTTCCTTATCTCTTCCTTCAGGGCCGGTGGAGCGTCAAAGGGATTTTCATTTTTGTCTAAGAATATCTCCCTTGTTGACGGTATGTTGGGAAACTGCATCACTCGTAAATCCTCCTATATATTTATCATAATGAATTATCACAATAGACTCCGCGGCGAAGTTTATCATGCTTTTTAATCTTCGTCAACCCCCCGATGGCTTTGAGAAACAAGGTGACCGTCACGTGTTTCTTCTTCGATGTTCGATGCGAAAAGAGCGATAACGCGAAGATCTTTAAGAGGTTTCTCATCGGTAAACTGCTCCCGTTTCTTTAAGGCTAACGGATCGCTTGGAGGCTACTGCGCTTATCAGCCTGAGCCATCGGTAATTCCACGTAAATTTGCTTAAAAAGAAAAAGGCAACCGCCCAAAAAAGCAGTTACCTCGAGAAGTTTCAACAGATGTGCCGTTGCGATGGCTTTTTTAAGCGCGCTTCAAAACATTCAACGTTTCCCCTGAGAGGGAAAATATTTCGACGATTAAAGGCATCTTTCCGATCGCGTGAGTGGAGCATGAGAGGCACGGATCGTAGCAGCGGATAGCGGCTTCAACGCGGTTCAACATCCCCTCGGTTATATCCTTTCCCTTTATGAACTCCTTGGCCACTGCCTCTACGGATTTGCTCATGGCATAGTTGTTGTGCCCCGTGGCAACGATGAGGTTTACCTTTGTCACCATGCCGTTTTCATCGACCCAATAATGGTGGAATAGAGTGCCTCTCGGCGCTTCAATACATCCTACTCCCTCCTCGCGCAGTTCCGTAGATTCGGCGCGGATCTCCTTAGAGAGTACGTCGGGGTCTTCCAAGATTTCCCGCGTGCGCTCTAAGGCGCAGAGGAGCTCGATCAGTCGGGCGTAATGGTAGTAGAGCGTCTCCTGCACGGGTGATCCTTCTCCTATAGCTTTAAAGCGCTCGAACTCTTGCGCCGCCAAAGGCGTTGTCATGCGGGATGCTACGTTGAGCCTTCCGAGAGGGCCGACGCGGTAGACACCATCGGGCCACCTTTTCTTCTTGTAAAAGGGAAATTTTAGATACGACCAATCCTCGACGCGCTCGCCTATATAGGTCAGATAGTCTTTGGGCTCAAAGTCCTCCAAGACCGTTCCGTCGCAGTCAACGAGGCGAATATCGCCGTCGTAGAGCTCCAAGGCACCATCTTTTACCATCCCCATGTGACCGGTGTTGAAGTTGGCGAAGCGCTTGACAAGTTCGGAGTTCCCCTCAAGCCATCCGGTGGCGATATTTATGCCTTCCTGGGTGATAGATATCATTTCATCCAGACCTGCGAGGACGGCGTCGCGCTCGTCTACCGTCAGGGCCTTGTTGACCCCTCCTGGAACCGCAAATGTCGGATGGACCTTCTTTTCCCCCAAGGTTTTGATGATCTCCTGGCCGAACTTGCGCAGTTTCACAGCCTTGATTGCGAGCTCGGGGTACCTTTCCACCAGGCCGACCACGTTTCTTATGGCGGGGTCGGCATCAAATCCCAAAAGCAAATCCGGCCCAGCCAAGTGGAAGAAGTGCATGCCGTGAGATTGAATGATCTGCCCCATGTGCATAAGCTCTCGCAGGAGGGATGCCGTCCTCGGGGGCTTTACCCCGATTATGGCGTCGCAAGCCTTGGCTGAGGCTAAATGATGGCTCACTGGGCATATACCGCAGATCCTCGGCGTGATGTTGGGCATCTCAAAAAACATTCTGCCTTCACAGAACTTCTCGAAACCTCTATATTGGTCAACGTGAAAATATGCGCGGTCCACGGCTCCGTCGTCATCGAGATAAATGGATACCCGGGCATGCCCTTCTATCCGCGTCACCGGCTCTATGAGCAATTTTTGTGTCATGGCCGTCTCCTCTCAGTCGTACTTCAAGACTTCGCCGGCCAGCACAGGCCTCCTGCCGGCCACGAGCTCGCTCAAGACGAAGTAAATGGCGTCGGCCGAGGGGGGGCAGCCTGGAAGGTAGACGTCTACCTCCACGACCTGGTTTACGGGCAACGCTTTGTCGAGGAGTTCGCCCAGGTCTTCTGATTCCGGCACCTTCCCATCCACGGTGCTTTCCGACTCCACATAACCCCGCCTCAGCACGTCTTTCGTGTCGAAGAAGTTCCTCATGGTGCATATGCCGCCAAATACGGCACAATCTCCTATAGCCACGAGGGTTTTGGCCCTCTCCCTCATAAGCTTTGCCGCCTCCACTTGGTGGGAGTTTCCTATGGCCCCAGTCAAAATGCCCACATCGACGCCATCTTTCGGAGGATGTTTCAGATCTGTGATGGGGCTCGAACTGAACTCCACATGCTTTAATAACTCCACGAGTCTCTCGTCTATATCAAGGAGGGACATATGGCAACCTGCACACGCCTCAAGCCAATCGGTCGCTATCTTGATCTTTTTCATCGCAGCAACCTCCACACTGCATCGACTATCTCTTCATCAGGCAAAGCTCCCTCGGGAGGCTCACAGGCCCTGTTGAGCTGGCAAAGCCTGCCTTCCGTGTTTGTATAAGTGCCGGAGCGTTCAAACCATGGAGGAGAAGGGAAGATCACGTCAGCCCTCTCTGCGATCTCATTTACGTAGCTTGACTGGATTATCAAGTTTTTTGCTTTCCTTGACTCCTCTTCGACTTCGCAGGACGCGACATCGTCGGCGATCAGAAGGTATAGGGCCTCTCTGGTCGAGCTTTCGCTCAGTGGCTTTATGCCGGCTTTCTCCAGGCCGCGGCTGTTAGCTCCCGCAGCTAAACCTATTTGTTTGATCTTATTTTTAAGGCTATGCAGGTATTTCACCACAGTTGGATGCGTCGCAGGCCCCCATACGAAGACCGGCCTTTCGCTTTTCACGATGAGTTTTTCAAGGTTTGCCACGTCGTCTTCTGCGAGGATTTTGGCGGCCTTTTTGTCGACCCTTTTGCCGGTGCTTCCCAACACTGCCACCTTGGCGCCCCTGTTGGCGGCGCGTTTGACAAAGGAACTGACTACATTAAATTCTTCGTCTAAGTCGGTTCCCGCTATGAATATCCAGTCACCTTCTTCGATATCGGAGAGTTTCCCATTGCCCGCTGTCGTCTTGTAAGGTGTCGTGGAATGTGCGTTTTTGTCGAATAACTTTTTAAAAGAGAAGGCCGCCTCGTTTGTGGCTCGAGGGGATATAATTCCGGTGGTTGCGGAAGGACCACCGACGCTTATTATTACCTCGGCCGCCAGGTTCAGCGCCTCCTCCCAGGGAACCTCAACGAGAGAACTGCCGCGCCTCGCCATAGGGCTTTTTATGCGCTTCCTCGTCTCGTATAGCGGCTCAAACCTCCCGGCGACGCAGAGTATGCCTCGGTTAGGTTCGGCCTCCCAATCTCCTTCTATCCTCACAGGGAGGTCCTCCCTTGTTAGGATATCTATGCCGCACCCTACGCTGCAAAATGTACATGTGCTCTTAGTGCGGTCGAAGTGGATCTCCCTCCCTAAATAGGCGCTCTTTTTGTCCACCAGTGCCCCTGTTGGGCAGACCTGGAGGCATGTCCCGCAGGAGACGCACGTGGATTCGCCGAAGGGGTAATCCAAATCTGCGCACACCAGCGTCTTTGGCCCTCTGTCTTTTAAGCCCAAAACGCCGTGTCCGGCCAATTCATCGCAGGCCCTTACGCATCTCCTGCAGAGGATGCACCTGTTCTGATCGAAGAGGAAATATTTGCGGGTCGCATCTACGGGTAGCTTTGGCCAGGAGTAGTCGTATCGCACGTGATCCATGCCATACCTATAGGCGAGGTTTTGCAGCTCACAGTCGCCGCTTGTCTCGCAGAACATGCAGAAGTGGTTCTTTTCAGAGAAGAGCAGCTCCAAGTTGGCCCGCCTCAGAATGGTGAGCTTTTCGTTTTCCGTGGTGACTTCCATGCCATTCCTCGCCTCTGTGGTGCAGGCCGGAACAAACCCCCTCTCTCCTTTCGCCTCAACGAGGCACATGCGGCATAGCCCTCTCTCCGTGAGGCCCTCGAAGTGGCAGAGCGTGGGAACGTCTATGCCGTTCCTCTCGCATATCTCGAGGATCGTGTCCCCTTGTTCCCCTTTGACCTCTTTGCCATCTATGACGAGCGTTATTATGGCCATTTCAAGCACTCCTTTACTCTCTTGTCTCTAAATCGCAGCGCAAACACCTACGCGCCTCCCTGTGAGCCACTTCGGGGGTGGGGTAGCCCAAATCTACCTCCCTGAAGTCACAGACCCTGACCTCTGGAGCCAATATGTTGGTCTTGCCCCTCGGTCTTTCGGCGTCCTCCTCGCTCAGTTCGTAACGCTCTGGTTCAGGCCGATCCAAGAACTGCGCCGGCTCTAAGAGGTCCATGCCTCTCAAATATCTGTGGATGGCCTTGGAGACCTTGTTGCCTTGGGATACGGCCTCCACCACGCTGGCAGGGCCTATCACCGCGTCTCCTATGGCAAACACTCCTTCTCGGGAGGTGAGGAAAGTCCGCCTTTGGACGGATATTGTGCCGTCTCTATTCTGGTTTATCCCCTCCTCGCGAAGGAGTGGCATGTTGATGGTTTGTCCCACCGCTGGAACTATTATGTCTACATGCAAAGTGAAGTAGCTTCCCTCCACCGGGACCGGGCGTTTGCGGGCGGACGAATCGAACTCGGCTTTACCGTGGGCATCGGTGAGGCTCAAGCGCTGGCACTTGAGCCCTGTGACCTTTCCCTCTGCTCCCATGATCTCTGTGGGAGCGGCCAAGAAATGAAACTTGGCCCTCTCTTCCTCCGCGCTGATCATTCGCCTCCTCCATCGCCTGGTGGCGAGATGGAAATGGATTCCCTCTTCCTCTGCTGCCTCTATTTCCTCCGTCAGAGCTGGCATATCCCTGCGTTCGCGCCTGTAGACCACGTGAACTTCTGCTGCGCCTAGCCTGAGGAGCGAGCGGGCTGCGTCCATTGCCACGTTTCCTCCGCCTACGACTGCCACCCGTTTGCCTTTGACGAAGCTCATGTCTTCGCCGGAGTTCAAGCGCCGCAGGAGTTCAACCCCGTGCATGACGCCCTCGAGCTCCTCGCCTGGGATGTCGAGCCTGTGGCTTCCTTGAGCGCCTATGGCCAAGAGCACAGCGGCGTGTTCTTTCAGCAAGCCGCTCAGCGTCACATCTCTTCCGAGTGCGGTATTCGTTTTTACCTCTACCTTGCCTACGCGCAGGATGGAGCCTATTTCATTGTCCAGGACAGATTTGGGCAGGCGATAGTCCGGTATGCCATACCTCATCATACCTCCCAACCTTGGAAGCGCCTCGTATATAGTGCATCTGTAACCGAGTTGGGCGAGCCTTAAAGCGGCAGTTAGCCCTCCTGGCCCTCCTCCGATTATCGCTACGCTTTCGCTTTTGTCAGACTCGAGCTGCTCGGGCGTCCAGGGAGCGCTTTCGTGGTCTGCCATGAAGCGTTTGAGGTCCCTTACGGCTACGGGATCATCTACCTCGCCCCTCCTGCATTTGTCCTCGCAGAAAGCAGGGCAGACCCTGCCGCATACCGACGGGAACGGGTTAGACTGCCGGTGAACTGCTAAGGCCTCGTCATACTTCCCATCAGCTATGAGAGAAAGATACTCTGGGATATTTACCTCGGCTGGACAACCGCTGCGGCACGGCGATGGGGCAAGAGCTGTACAGGCACCAGCCGGACAACGCTTGTCTGTTATGTGCGCCTCGAACTCATCCCTGAAGTATCTGAGAGCGGTGAGCACTGGATTTGGCGTGCCTTGCCCGAGGGCGCAGAGAGATCCTTCTTTCATCACGCCCGCTATATCCTCGATCACCGCGAGGTCCTCGGCTTTTCCAGCACCTTGGGTGAGGCGGGTGAGGATCTCGAGGAGCTTTTGTCCCCCGACTCTACACGGAGGGCACTGGCCGCATGATTCTGCTACGGCGAACTGCAGAAAGAATCTGGCCAGTTCCACCATGCACGTATTTTCATCCACAACTATCATGCCGCCTGAGCCCATGAGTGCCCCGGCTGCCGTGAGGGAATCGAAGTCAACAGGTAGATTGAGCATCTGAACGGGAATGCAGCCGCCCAAGGGGCCACCGGTCTGAACAGCCTTGAACTTGCGGTCTTTGGCTATTCCGCCGCCTATGTCAAAGATTATGTTTCCCAGAGGTGTGCCCATGGGGATCTCCACGAGGCCGGTGTTTTTCACCTTGCCAGTTAATGCAAATACCGCTGTGCCTGGGCTCCTGGTGGCTCCTATGCTGGAAAACCAATCCGCCCCGTTTAGGACGATCTGAGGCACAGATGCGTAGCTCTTTACGTTGTTTATATTTGTCGGTTTTCCCCAGAGGCCGCTGTTTGCCGGGAAAGGTGGCCTAGGCCTGGGCTCGCCTCGCCTACCCTCGATTGAGGCTATAAGGGCCGTCTCCTCTCCGCAGACGAAGGCCCCCGCCCCCTCTTTCAGCTTTATCCTAAAGCTATAATTTGTCCCTAAGATGTCATCGCCGAGGAGGCCGTATTCTTCAGCCTGGGCTATGGCTATCTTGAGCCGTCTTATGGCGAGCGGATACTCAGCGCGACAGTAGACATATCCCTCGTTGGCTCCTATAGCATAGCCGGCGATGAGCATCCCTTCGATAAGAGAGTGGGGGTCACCCTCTAAGAGACTTCTGTCCATAAATGCCCCTGGGTCGCCCTCATCGGCGTTGCAGATAATATATTTAGGCCCACCGTGAGCTTTTCGGGTTAAACTCCACTTCAATCCCGTCGGGAATCCTGCTCCTCCTCGACCCCGTAGGCCCGACCTTTTGACCTCTTCTATGACTCCGTCCGGCGTCATGGAAAGGAGCGCTTTGGCTAGCGCCTGATAGCCGTCGCAAGCTATATATTCCTCTATGTTTTCGGGGTCTATGAAGCCGCAATTCCTCAGTATTATGCGGTGCTGTCGATTGTAAAACGGAAGGTCCTTGTAATAGACAATTTTTTGCATCAGCTCTGGGCTCGTATAGAGCAGTCTTTCTACCAGGCACCCCTTATAGAGGTGTTCTTCGACAATCTCGTGCACGTCCAGGGGTGACACGTTGCAATAATAAACGCCTTCGGGATAGATCACGACGTTGGGTCCTCTCTCGCACATGCCATGGCAGCCAGTTT
The DNA here is from genome assembly GCF_016125955.1 of Acetomicrobium sp. S15 = DSM 107314. NCBI lineage: Bacteria > Thermotogati > Synergistota > Synergistia > Synergistales > Acetomicrobiaceae > Acetomicrobium > Acetomicrobium sp. S15 = DSM 107314. Next base: position 84,947 of record NZ_JADEVE010000388.1, read on the forward strand.
CCACCAGCATCACTTCGTCCTCTAAACGCTTATCAGCGAGTTCCTTGCGGAAAGCTTCGAGGATCTCGACTGAGCCGCCTGCGGTACATCCTGTACCGCGACATACCAATACATGGGCACGATATAATGGCATCGTCACTTACCCTCCCTCGGTCTATTCTACTTAGCAATTTACTGCAATACAGTTATGGCCCAATCTTTTGACTCTAACGTGCAATGTGTTCAAGGGAAGATTATGGATGTTTTTAGCTAAGTGAGGTTAAAAATGACTAAATTGTGCGTATCGCGTACGCTACATATTGCATATGATTATGATATGGGTTAAAAGTTCGGGTGGTAACTATGTGATCGCGAAATTTAGGTATGCTATTAAGCCGATGGTGAATCTTTGGGCCGCTCTCGTCTCCGTTGTTTTTAAACCCGTCGGACCCAGGGTGCTTCATTCGAGCATATCGATCATCCTGATCATCTTCTCAGGAGTCAACCTGCCCACCACTTTACCATCTATCATGGCTACGGGGGATAGGCCGCACGATCCCAGACAGTAGACTATTTCGTAGGTCACTTTCAAATCTTCTGTGGTCTCTCCAGGTTTTATGCCGAGTTTTTCCTGGGTAGAGCGCTTTATCCTCGCGGCTCCCCTCACATGACAGGCGGTTCCGTCGCATTGCTGGATGAGGTGTCTTCCTCTCGGCGTCAGGTGAAACTGCGCATAAAAGGTGGCGACGCCGAAGACATGACTATAGGAGAGGGAAAGCTTATCTGCTATTGCCTCGAGCAGCGGTTTGGGCAGGTAACCGTAGTGCTCTTGAGCTCTTTGCAAGATCGGTATTAACCCTAAACCCTCGGCCTTGACACTCTCGATGATCTCGTCAAGCGGTTTAAAATCCAACTCTTCATCTCTCTGAATTATCTTCGGCATATCTCCTCCTCCAGTTATATGAGATTTATATCACATTCACTAATACTCTTAGGATGGAGACAAGTCAAGACCTTACGCTATTGTATACATCAATAGTCTCTGTGGATCTCGTAGTGTTGATAGCCGAAGTGGTGTGTTGCAGGTGAGAGGTTTATATGGGTTCAAGGAATCTCGATGCTTATCGACTTGGGGAGTTTTAAGTCCTTTCTCAGCTTCAACGGCGGCATCGGTATTACCACTATGCCAGAATCTTCGTCGAAGTAATATCGTTCTCTGTCCGCTTTTGGATCGTAGCCTATCACGGTGTTCGGAGGGATTACATTGTTTGAGTCCACGATCACGCGCCTAAGTTTACATCCTTCGCCTATCATGACGTTAGAGCCTATAATGCAATCCTCCAGGACAGCGCCCGGGTTTATCACGCAATTCCTCGACAGCACGGAACGATGAACGGTGGCCCCTAAGACGCGGCTTCCCTCGGCGCGCAGAGCCCCTATTACCGAACAGTTCTGTCCAAGCACCGGATAGGTAAAACCTGGTGGGTCGCTGTAGGAGACCGTCCTGACGGGCCAGTGCTGATTAAATAGGTTCAGTGGGGCATCGGCCTGCAGCAGGTCCATGTGGGCTTCCCAATAGGCTTTTATGGTTCCCACATCGCGCCAATAAGGGCGATCGGCGCCCGGTATTTTGTTGGTCGAGAAGTCATACGCCATGACGCGGCAATGTTTATAGAGGTCAGGCAAGATGTTCCTGCCGAAATCGTGAGAACTGTTGCTGTTTGAGGCATCAGCGATGAGGGCCTCCTCTAACACTTCTCGCTCGAAGATATAATTGCCCATTGATGCGTATACATATCCCGGCCTGTCGGGGATCTCCGGCGGGTCTGACGGCTTTTCCACGAAGCCGATGACCCGTCCATCTTCATCTGCGTCTATGCAGCCGAATTGATGGGCTTCGGAAGATGGCACAACGTTGGCAGCCACGGTCATATCGGCCCCGCTTTCGATATGGAAGTTCAACATTTGCTCTACGTCCATCTTGTATACGTGGTCTGCGGCAAAGATGCATATCCTATCGGCGTCGTAGAGAGTGACCAAATGTAGATTTTGAAAGACTGCATCGGCCGTTCCCTTGTACCAGTGTTCCCCTGTCCACATTTGAGCCGGCACGACCGTCACGAAGAAGTCACGTCCCCTCAAAGCCGCGCCGAACTGCCAGCCTCGTTCTACGTGTTCGTTCAACGATTGGCTCTTAAATTGGACCAGTATATAGATGGAGTACAGGCCACTGTTGACCAGATTTGAGAGGGCGAAGTCTATGATGCGGTATTTAGCGGCGAACGGCACTGCCGGCTTGGCCCGATATAGGGTGAGGGGGTAGAGGCGTTCTCCTTTACCGCCGGCCAGGACAATCCCCAGGACGCGCCCATATTTGTCGTATATCATGAAAATCCCCCCTCGTGAGGCTTTATTTGCAAGTATTAGTATAGTTGAGTAAAGTTACACTGTCAACGGCCTACTGGCTGCCGAGAAGCTGATGATAAAGCTCGGCATAAGCCTTTGCAGAGCGATCCCATGAAAAATCCGCCGACATGCCCCTTAAAATGATTTTGCGCCATCGCTCCTCTTCGCTCCATGCTGCTATGGCTCGTTCAGCGCATTTCAACAACTCATCGGGACTGGGGTTGCTGAATAAAAAGCCGTATCCCTCCGGGTTTCCGTCGGCGTCTATTATGGTGTCCGCCAATCCTCCCACTGCCCTGGCCACCGGCACGGTGCCGTAACGCATAGCTATGAGCTGAGATAACCCGCACGGCTCAAATAACGATGGCATCAACAACATATCGCTTCCGGCATATATCAGGTGGGCCAACTCCTCAAAGTAGCCTATGTGCACGCTCAATCCCTTTTTAAGCTTCGCAGCCGCTTCTTCAAGCGCCATCTCGAAATTTTCGTGGCCGCTCCCTAAAACAACCAGCGAAAAGCCCATTTTCACCAGTTCATTTAGCGCGGCCAACAGGATATCGATCCCCTTTTGCTCTACCAGCCTGCCTACGAAAGCCGCGATGGGCCTCCCGTCATCGAAGCCGCATCGCTCCGATAGCGCCCTACTGCATTTCTCCTTGCCAGAAAGGTCATCCTTGCTGTAGATGGCGGGCAGAAATTGGTCGGTAGCCGGGTTCCAGTATTCGTAGTCTAGGCCGTTCAATATGCCGTGGAGTTTGTGTTTTTGACTTTCAATAACGCCATCTAAGCCCATTCCGAACGAGGGCGTTTGAATCTCCCACGAGTATCGAGGGCTCACGGTCGTCACCGCGTCGGCGGCGATTATGCCTCCTTTAAGCAGATTGACGGAGCCATAGAATTCCACTCCATCGATGGAGAACGCCTCGTCTGCCAAACCGATCGAAGGGAGAATCTCCTTCGGCAGGATGCCTTGATGGGCCAGGTTGTGGATCGTTAAAATCGCCTTATGACTGTGGGAAAGCTTGCTGTAGTGGCGATGCCAACGCAGGAGTATAGGGATAAGCGCAGTCGGCCAGTCATGGGCGTGGATGAGTTGTGGCGTCCAATCTATGAGGTTAGGTAACTCTAAGGAGGCCATGCTCAGCAAAGCAAAGGGGAGAACAGAGGCGCAGTCTAACCTTTGCGGATAAACGCTGTCTGAGTAAAGCTCCGGTTGGTCGAGCAGATATACAGGAATACCGTTAAAATCGAATTCATAAACTGACGCTTCATAGACGCGCCAGTTAAGTGCTATGTAGAGCTTGCCTATAGGCTTGGCAGACTGGCGACTTTGAAGCTCCTCAAGGAGATTGGGATAAGCGGGGAGCAATAGGCGGACATCTGCCCCTAATTTTTTTAAGGCTTTGGGCAAGGAGCCTACAACATCTCCCAAGCCGCCCACCTTGACCAACGGGGCCATTTCTGTGGCCACATGCAGAACCTTTAGGGAAATATCCTCAGAGGCCATTTCTCTATAACCCACGAAAGGCGATGCCATAGGCCATTTCGCAATATTCCTTGAGCGTGCGATGAGAGTTGAAATAGCTTGCGTTTAGCGCAATGGCTTGCTTCATCATGGAAACCCACCTCTCTCTTCGCCTGTAATAAGTGGGCATCACTTTGTCTTCTAACTTCATGTAGAACGCCATGGCGTCTTGAGATTCGTCATAATCTATGAGTTGTACCTCATTTGGTTCTGGCCCTATGGCCCAGCCAGTTGCGTCTTCGATCCATCCCTCTATCCACCAGCCATCTAAAGTCGAAAGATTTAATACGCCGTTGTGAGCTGCTTTCATGCCGCTTGTGCCTGAAGCCTCCCTCGGCCGTAATGGGGTATTGAGCCACAGATCGCACCCAGACGTCATGAGGTGGGCCAATTCCATGTCATAATTTTCCAGAAAGACGATCGGCACGACGGAATTTATCTCCTTTGCGATTTGATAAATCCGTTGCAGCATTGCCTTGCCTTCTTCGTCATTGGGATGCGCTTTGCCAGAAAAGACAAATTGTACTTGACCAGAACAAATATCGACCAACCTCTTGACGTCTTTAAACATCAAATCGGCCCTCTTATAGGTGGCGAATCGCCTTGCAAACCCTATTGTGAGTTTTTCGGGGTCCAATTCCTCTCCTTTGTCTTCCAAAATGCGCGCTAAGAGTCGCATCTTAGCCGCCTGATGAGCCCTCCACACATCCTCATCAGACAGTTTTAGAGCCAAGATAAGTCGGCCGGGATCGTTTGCCCAGCCCGGTATGTGCTCATCAAAGAGTTTCTTCAACCCAGAGCATGTCCACATAGACGAATGGACGCCGTTGCTTATGGGGATTATGCTGTCATCGTTGAACAGATTTCGGCTCACCTCGGCATGTTTTTTTGAGACGGCATTTTTGAGGTGACTGTAGCGCAGCCCTATATCTACCATCGACACGCCGTCAGGCCCCACCATGTGCCTCAGATATTGCGCGAAGGTGTGGCTCATCACCCTTTCGATCAGCTCGTAGGGAAAGCGGTCTATGCCGGCTGGGACGGGAGTGTGGGTGGTAAAGACCAGCTGTTCGCGGATCCTGTCGTAGTCTTCAAAGCCAAGCTCTCTGATCAGCTCTAAAGTCAAAAACCCTGCATGGCCTTCGTTGAGATGAAAGGTTCGTATATTACTGTAGCCCAGCTCTCTGAGCATCCTCAAGCCGCCTATGCCGAGGATCATCTCCTGGCAGAGGCGATATTTGAGATCGCCGCCGTACAATACTCCGGTGAGCTTTCGGTCTTCTTGAGCGTTGCCGTCGAAGTCGGTATCCAATAGATACACGGGGACATGGTAGCCTGAACTACCCATAACCTCGTAGCACCAAGTGCGCACGCGCACGGGCCGCCCTTCTATATTCACCACCACTTCGTTCGGCAGAAGTTCCAGCTTATCCTCGGGGTTCCACTCTTGCGGTTTGCTCAACTGCCAACCATTTTCATCGATGATTTGATGAAAGTAGCCTTGTCTGTAAAGCAGGGTGACTCCCACCATAGGCAGACCTAAATCCGCTGCGCTTCTCAGGATATCGCCGGCTAAAATGCCTAATCCTCCTGCATAAGTAGGGATGTCACTTTCCAAACCTATTTCCATAGAGAAATAGGCAATAGAGCGAAAGGCCGGATTGTGCTCCATCATATCCCTCAGCGATTCGCCTATATCTTCATGATAACGCATTAAAGCCAAAAGCACCACCTCCCATTCTAAAACACAAAACATTATAAGCGCTATAAAGCAAGAGAGCTACACTTAAACCTACCTCCAGGGTCTTGTCCGAGTTCCGAGGAAAAACCTGCGGATTTGGCGAACCCGCCGACTATTGACAGGTTCGTCCAAGTTCGTTACTGTAGTTACAAAGTTTGCAAATTGGGCATCAGCAGGTAATTATGCATTGTGATGTAGTGTTACATAAGTTGGTATTAACTTGCTGCGCCTGAGGAGGTTTTTGGGTGAACCTAAGAAATGTGAGGAACATCTTAGATGCGGAGATTTTATGGGGCGAAGAGCTTTTAGATGAAGTGGAGGTGGAATATGCATTTGCCTCCGACTTAATGAGTGACGTGCTGGCCTTTGCCACTCCTGGGTCGTTATTGCTCACCGGGCTTACCAATGTCCAGATCGTCAGAACGGCCAGCATGATGGATATGCCGGGGGTGGTCTTCGTCAGAGGAAAATGTCCGGGCACCGAAGCCCTCTCTCTCGCAAAAAATATGAAGATTCCCTTGCTGCTTTCATGCAAGAGCATGTTCGAATCCTGTGGCCTGCTTTATGTAGCCGGCGTTCTTCCTTGCAAAATTCTCCAAAGGCGGTCTTAATATTTTGGGTGAGCCCATTATGTTGGAGTTCGAGGTTAAACCGCTGGATTTCTTGGCTGCGGGTGAGGCTGCTGAGCGCGTAAAAGAGACGCTCAAAACCTTAGGATTGCCTTCCAGCATTTGCAGGAGGGCTGCTGTGGTAGCGTACGAAGTGGAGATGAACCTGGTGATACACGGAGGCGGTGGGCACATGGTTCTCAAGGTCGAGGAAGGCCAAATAACCATAATTGCCGTCGATAAAGGGCCCGGAATACCAGATCTATCGCTCGCGATGCAAGAAGGGTATTCTACAGCTCCAGATTACATCAGAGAGATGGGTTTTGGAGCTGGGATGGGCTTGTCAAACATCAAGCGCAACTCCGACGAGCTTGAAATAGAGACGGAGGTAGGCAAGGGGACTAAATTAGTATCTATTATCTACATAAAGTAATAGAGAGGTGATAGTTTTTGGCCCATGGAATAAGGGTTTTGGAAGATTCATGCCGCGGTTGCGTAAACTGCATAAAATCGTGCCCTACCGAAGCGATGAGGGTGATACACGGAAGAGCTCATATCATCGAGGAGTTGTGCATAGCTTGCGGAGAATGCCTGCGCAACTGTCGTCATCGTGCGCTGCAATTAGCTGAGGATCCATGGGAGGGCATATTTAATAATAAAGACACGGTCGCGTTGATGGTCGATCCGAGTTTATGTACTCAGTTTTTGTGGCCCCCCAACACAGATTTTCTCATAGGTCCTTTGAGAGACATAGGGTTAGAACCTATCTCTGGAGTAAACTCCGAAGCTTTCGATTTGGCGGCGCTTGCGGTATCTCGCGCTATCGAATCTGCAGATTCAAAGGACATGCCCTTGATATCCACATATTGCCCGGCAGTTGTTCGTCTTGTTCAGATTCGTTTTCCCGAACTATTGAAACATCTCGTCCCAGTTGAGTCGCCGCTGGAGTTTGGAATAGATTTGTGGCGAATTCGAACCCAGCAAAAGGAATCGGTAGTCTTGGCCGCTTCATGCCCTGCCAGGATAGCCATGGTGCACGATCCGGTCGGCCGCGAAGTCAGTTCGGCGGAGTGGGCCGTTTCTGTAGCTCGGTTGGCCAAGGAGATAAGAAGCCGTGGTTATGCCAAAGCCGAAATCAAGGCTCCGGCAGAGGGGGAGCGCTGGGTCCAGTGGGGTATGCTCGGCGGGGAGACGCTTCACGTAGCATCTTTTATGAATCGTGACTTGAATGCCATTGCCGTATCTGGGATAAGAAACGTCTTCGATCTTCTTCAGGAGGTCGAATTGGGATTGCATGCGGAGGTCGAGTTTGTAGAGGCGCGGATCTGCGACACCGGTTGCATAGGTGGAATAGGCAACGCCGAATCGCGTTTCCTGAGCCAGCGCAAAATTAGGTCACAGAAAGTCCGATGGGACAAGACTGCCAGTGAAATTGAGGTGCTGGAGAAGTTGTATCGGGCGCGGATCTGGGAGCTGCAGAGGACAATAGAGCCGATCAACCGCTTGCCCTTGGGTGAAGAAATTTCTCAAGCCATGGAAAAGTTGAAGGAGATGAACGCCGTTTATGCGGAGTTGCCGCACATCGACTGTGGCGCTTGCGGGCGTCCTTCCTGTAGAGCCATGGCCGAGGATATCATTCGCGGTCGAGGCGAAGTGGAAGATTGTATATTTAAGCTCAGGAAGCGAATCTCTGGATTGGCGGAGGAGCTGCTTCTCTTGTCACGCAGGCTCGTGCACACCGTGGTGGAGGATAAACATTGAAAATATCGGAAGTCTTTCGTAGCCTTGACCTCGAAATTCACGTCGAAGGGGATTTGGGAAGAGCGTTATCCGGGGGGGTAGTGGGAGACCTTCTGAGTTTTGTGATGAAGGTCGCCGGAGAGGGGAACATATGGATCACAGTACAAAACCACGTTAACGTAGCCGCCGTGGCCGTCTTGAAAGAGATCCCCTTTATCCTGTTAGCTTCTGGTCGCGTGCCTTCGCCTGAGCTGGTGGATAGGTGTCGCCAAGAGGGGATAACGTTGGCCGCGTCAGCCCTGGATGCCTACCCTTTGTGCGGAAAACTCTACGAGCTCGGGCTTAAAGATTGACCAGATGCATCCCTTATGGGCAGATCTTCATATTCATACTGTACTTTCGCCCTGTGCTGAGCTTGAAATGGGTGCGCCCGATATAATTGAGCGTTGTCGGCAGGAAGAAATAGATCTTATAGCCATAACCGATCACAATTCGGCGAGGAATGCTAAGGCCCTCATTGAGGCTGGAAAGTTGGCAGGCATAACAGTGCTTCCGGGTGTGGAGGTGCAGTCGAGGGAAGACATCCACGTGGTCTGCATTTTTCCTGAAATCGAAAAGGCTCTCTCTTTTGGGGAATGGGCGTGGGGTTTACTCCCCAGAATTCCGAACAGGCCTGATATCTTTGGGATGCAGTTAGTTATAGACGCGCAAAACAACATTATAGATGAAGTAGAAATTCTGCTGGTTCAAGGTATAGAAGCTGCAGTCGATGAGATCATCCGCAAAGGACATTCGATGGGAGGGTTGGTGATTTTACCTCATCTCGATCGCCCTTCTTTTTCTTATACTGCGGTGTTGGGCATCCTACCCGAGGATATAGAGGCGGACGCTCTGGAGCTGTCGTGCCGTTTGAGCGAAGGGGAGGCGGAGGCTTGGAAGAAAAAACTTCCGAATCTTCCCATAATTAGGTCTTCTGACGCACATCGCCTCTGCGACATAAAAAGGAAGTGCGCAACGCCGATATTGGCGGATGCGCCGACGTTCGACGAGTTGTGTTTGGCTCTAAACGGAGAGAGGGGGCGTGCTGTGTTATGGCCTTGGGTCCTTGACATTGATTTGAGAATATGATATCAATCACAATTCGGAGGCATTTGTTAGCAATAGACGCAAATTTTCCATCTTCATGAGCTAATTTTTAAGGACGGTGAAAATCGTGGCCCCGATAGTAAAGGAAGCGGATGTGGCGGAGCGGACCAGGAAGATTATAGCCCCCTGGAAGGGGAGCAAAGGGGGAATAATCCCAATCCTCCAGGAGCTACAGAAGGAGTTCGGCTATCTGCCGAAAGAGGCGCTGGACGTTATGTCGCGAGAGCTCAAAGTTCCGAAGGCTGAACTTTATGGCATAGCGACATTTTACGCACAGTTTCATTTAACGCCGAGAGGGCGCCATGTCGTGAGGGTGTGCAGAGGCACCGCTTGTCATGTGCGTGGCAGTCTTAAAATTTTAGAGCGGGTTAAGGAAATATTGGGCGTCGATGAAAATGAGACTACTAAAGACCTGCGCTTCACATTAGAACCTGTAGCCTGTTTGGGAGCGTGTGGACTGGCCCCAGTTATGATGGTCGACGATGAGACCCATGGACGCATGACCCCGGACAAAGTGAGTGCCGTGCTCGACAGATATCAGTAGGAACAGAAAGCTGCCTTTGATGTTGGAGGATCTTTCGCACAGCATCCTGGATATCGCCGAAAACGCCGTAAATGCTGAAGCTACGAAGATCGTCATTGAAATTGCGGAGAAGCTCGATGAAAACAAAATCACGTTGACAGTTTCGGATAACGGGAAGGGAATGGACGAAGATCTGCTGAGCAGGGTCTCTGACCCCTTCGTCACGAGCCGAAAGACGAGACGCGTAGGTTTGGGCATTCCCTTTTTAAGGCAGGCAGCCGAAGGATGTGGCGGCTTCTTTGAGATTCGTTCATCGCCTGGCAAGGGCACATCTGTGATGGCCTCTTTCTGCACGGACCACATAGATTGTCCACCTATGGGTGATTTGGCAGCTACGCTGATAACGCTGTTGTTGGGCTGGCCAGACAAGCGATGGATCTTTCGTTACAAGATAAATGGTAGGCAATTTGAGTTAGATTCCGATGAGATTGTGAAGGTGCTCGGGGATAGAGAAAGCCTTCATTCGTGCGAAGTGGCTGCGTGGCTCAAGGGTTGGATTGATGAAAATTTATCAATACTTCGTTTAGGAGGAAGTGATCAGTATGCCCAAGATAAGAAATCTTGAAGATCTGCGCAAGGTAAAAGAGAGCGCAAAAGATCTGACGGCAGCGCGATCCGGCGGCAGAACTCACATCATCGTAGGTATGGGCACTTGCGGCATCGCTGCCGGGGCCCGCGAGGTTATGACCGCTATATTGGCTGAGCTAGAGAAGAGAGGAATAAAAGATGTGGCGGTGGAGACCACTGGCTGTATAGGCATGTGCCAGTTTGAGCCGTTGGTAGATGTAATCCGACCTGGAGAGCCGCGCATCACTTATGGCAACGTATCGCCTGAAGATGTGCCGCGTATCGTAGCGGAGCATCTCATAAACGGCAATGTGGTTGCTGATAAGGTTATAGGGAGAACTGACTGAGGGGGAAGTGAAGCGATGCCTATATATCGAGCTCATGTATTAGTCTGCGGCGGAACTGGCTGCACTGCGAGCGGTTCGGGCGAGGTCTTCAAAGCCTTTCGCGAGGAACTCGCAAAAAAAGGTCTCGACAAAGAGATCATGTTGGTGGAGACCGGTTGCCATGGCATGTGCGAGATGGGGCCGATCGTCGTAGTTTATCCTGAAGGGGCGTTTTACTGCGGCGTGACTCCCAAGGATGTGCCTGAGATAGTGGAAGAGCATCTCTATAAAGGGCGTCTGGTCAAAAGGCTCCTCTATACCATGCCGGAGGAGATGCTCAAGGTTCCGCACTATAAAGACATCCCGTTTTACAAGAAGCAGCATCGTATAGTGTTGCGCAACTGCGGTTTCATAGACCCCGATCGCATAGAAGAATATATTTCTCGCGATGGGTATCAAGCGCTCGCTAAAGTCCTTACCTCCATGAAGCCAGAAGAGGTTATAGAAGAGGTAAAAAAATCGGGCCTTCGTGGCCGTGGCGGTGCTGGATTCCCAACGGGTCTAAAGTGGGAGTTCGCCCACAAGGCGAGAGGGGATAAGAAATATATCATCTGCAACGCCGACGAGGGTGACCCTGGGGCGTTTATGGACAGATCAATCTTAGAGGGTGACCCACACTCCGTCATAGAGGGGATGCTGATAGGCGCATACGCCATCGGTTCTGACGAGGGTTACATCTATTGCCGGGCTGAATATCCCTTAGCGATAAAGCGCCTAAAGACAGCTATAGCCCAAGCAGAGGAATACGGCCTGCTCGGCGATGACATAATGGGCTCCGGTTTTTCGTTTCACCTTCACATAAAAGAGGGCGCAGGGGCTTTCGTATGCGGAGAAGAGACAGCCCTTATGGCATCGATCGAAGGAAGGCGAGGCATGCCGAGACCCAGGCCGCCGTTTCCGGCCAACAGCGGTCTGTGGGGCAAACCTACGAACATAAACAACGTGGAGACCTGGGCCAATGTGCCGCCCATTATATTAAATGGCAGCGATTGGTATGCAGCGTTGGGCACGGCGAAGTCTAAGGGCACGAAGGTGTTTGCTCTCACGGGCAAGGTGAAACACACCGGGCTCATCGAAGTGCCTATGGGGATCACCATGAGGGAGATCATCTTCGAACTCGGCGGCGGCATTCTCGGAGACAGGGGCTTCAAGGCTGTGCAGATAGGCGGTCCATCGGGCGGATGTCTGAGCGAGCAGCACTTAGACTTATCGGTAGATTATGAATCGCTCACCGGAGCCGGGGCTATCATGGGTTCGGGCGGACTGGTGGTCATGGACGAAGACACGTGCATGGTGGACGTCGCCAAATTCTTCCTCGAATTCACTCAGCGCGAGTCATGTGGCAAGTGCGGCCCGTGTCGCGAAGGTACAAAGCAGATGCTGCTCATGCTCAATGCGATAACTAAGGGCGAGGGCACCTTGGAGGATCTGGACAAACTCGAAAAGCTCGCCCAGATGGTCAAAGAGATGTCTCTCTGCGGTCTTGGTCAGACGGCTCCAAACCCCGTTTTGACCACACTTCGCTATTTCAGACACGAATATGAGGCGCACATCCTCGAGAAGCGTTGCCCGGCCAAAGCCTGCGTCGCGCTCATCCGCTACACGATAAACCCGGAGCGTTGTCGGAAGTGCGGAATATGCGCCCGCAATTGCCCGGTCGGGTGTATAAGCGGTGACCGCAACACTCCTTACGTTATAGATCAAGATCGCTGCATCAAGTGTGGCACGTGCATCGAAGTGTGCCCGTTCCACGCTGTTGAGAAGATTTAGCCGCTTAGGAGGTAGGCGAAGATGAAAGAGATTACCCTTACCATAGATGGAAAGACGTGCAAGGGGGAGCTCGGAGACACCGTGCTTCAGGTCGCCCGCAAAAACGATGTCTACATTCCGACGCTTTGCTTTCTCGAAGGTCTCTCTCCGATAGGCTCTTGTCGTATGTGCGTCGTAGAGACAGAAGGGAGCAACAAGCTCCTCACCTCATGTACCACTCCTGCGCAGGATGGCATGGCCATAATCACAAAGAGTCCGAAGTTGCATGACTACAGGCGTCAGATCCTGGAGCTTCTCTTTGCCGATAGAAACCATTTCTGCATGTATTGTTCACAGAGCGGCGACTGCGAACTCCAAAAGCTGGCGATAGAGCACGGTATGGATTCGGTCCGTTTCCCTTATCTGTACTCCAAGTTCGACGTCGATACGACGAATGAAGACATAATGATGGACCACAACCGCTGCATACTCTGCCTTCGTTGTATAAGGGTCTGCTCTGAAAAGGTCGGTGCCCACGCTCTGGACCTTGAGAAGCGCGGATGGCAGGCGAAAGTCGTTTCCGACCTAGGCCAAAAGTTGGGTGAAAGCGAGAGCTGCGTAGAGTGCGGCGCCTGCGCTCAAGTCTGCCCTACGGGCACTATAACGATAAGAGACTTCGTCTATAGAGGGCGAAGGAATGAATGCGATGCGGTTGTGGAAAGCATTTGCCCCTTGTGCTCAGTCGGATGCCAAATTAAGGCTTACGTCCGCACCGGAAGCGTAGTGCGGGTAGAAGGATCAAATCTCGAGGGACCCGATGGCGGCCAGCTTTGCTATCAGGGCCGTTGGTGGCTCCCGGAAGCCACTGAGAGAGAGCGAATATTGACCCCCCTTGTACGCCGTGGAGCTGAATATGTCGAAGCCAGTTGGGAAGAGGCCCTCAATCTGATCTCTGCAAAACTTGGAGAAGCCCAGAAAAGCGGCAGGGCAGGAGCGCTTCTTTCGAGCCTCTGCACAGACGAAGAACTCACGCTGTTTTCTGCCTTTTTCAGAAACGCGCTCGGCATAGATAATGTGGACGCCTTTGATGGCGACGTCATGAGGGGTTTCATCAAAGGTTTTGCTCCTTTCCGCGAGCAGGGCATCTGTCCATTCACCGCAGCCAAGAATATCCTGAACAGCGATTTAATAATGATGCTCTCCGCTGACCCGCAGAGAGAGGCGCCGGTTGTTGCGAGCTACATCCGCGTGGCGACCCTACATAATGGTGCTTATCTGGTGAACGCATCCTCATACCTCGATCCCTTCCCAGGCATTACGGATCTGAGCGTCCGTCTGCCGGAAAACGATGAAGGCCTACGCGCTATCGAGCTTTTGGCTCAAGCTGTGGCGGCGCTGGCGCAGTCAACCGCGCGTGGGGAGGAGAAGGAATACGAAGCGAGTGAAGACCTGCTGTCTTCGTACAGGGAAGCGCTGGACAGTGCCGCTTCTGCCTTCGATGTGGACAAAAAAAGCTTGGAAGAGCTCATCATGAAGCTCTCTCAGGCCAAACGTCCAGTTTTCGTCCTTGGCAAAAATTTGACCAAAAACCACAGGATGGTCACGGCGGCTGCCAACTTGGCCATAGCGTCTCAGGCGTTCTTCGATGACGGGTTGGGCGTTGTGCCCCTCTTGTTCGGCGGCAATGCACTTGGAGCGATAAACACAATCGTGAGCGAAGAGGCATGGCTTGGCAAGAAAGATCTGGATTTTCTGTATGTGTTCTCTACAGGTATGATACCGGAGGACGCCGCATCACTGGCCGCCATATCGAGCACAAAGTTTGTGGCTGTTCAAGTTCCGTATATGGTGCGCCCTCTGGTCAACTTGGCCGACGTCATACTGCCGGCGCCGGCGTGGTACGAGCGCAGTGGGCACTTCTGCACTATAGAGGGAGAGACGCGCAGGCTCAATGTCATAGTTCCGCCGCCTGCCGAAATGCGCCCGTTGTCTTACGTGCTCGATGGGATGGCGAAAAATCTCGGCGTGACGATAGGCAAGGCACAAGTGCCTCCTTGCGAGGCAATCTTCGCTCAAAAGGTGCCATCGGCGAAGGCGCGGATGGTTCTGCTTCAGGAGGTGTATTAGGCGATGGGGAAGGCAAAGATAGCAAGTGTATGGCTTGAGGCGTGTGCGGGTTGTCATATGTCGTTCCTCGACATAGATGAGCGAATTATAGGGCTCCTGGAGCGTGCCGAGCTCACCGCCACCCCTATAACAGATATAAAAGAGATCCCTCAGGTGGATGTCGGCGTCATCGAGGGTGCGCTGGGCAATGAAGAGGAGTTACATTTGGCCAAAGTAATGAGAGAGCGGTGCAAGATATTGGTTGCCTGGGGCGATTGTGCTGTCTTCGGTGGCATAAACTGCATGCGCAACTTTACCACCCCTGAGTTGACGCTGAAGGAGGGCTATGTCAACACGGCCAGCACCGTCAATCCCGAAGGGGTGATTCCTCACGAGGATGTGCCCAAGTTGCTTCCTCAGGCGCTTCCCGTGGACAGAGCCGTAAAGGTTGACGTATATGTGCCCGGTTGTCCGCCTGATGCCGACACGATATATTACGTCTTCGCTGAATTGCTTGAAGGGCGCGTACCGAAAGTGCCCGTCGAAATGATGCGATATGATTAGGAGGAATGTCCCATGAGCCGCAAGATAGAGATTAATCCTGTGACGCGCATCGAGGGGCACGGCAAGATAACGGTGCAGCTTGATGACAAAGGCCAGGTCAAAAATGCTCGCTTCCATGTCACGCAGTTCAGGGGGTTCGAGCTGTTCAGCCGTGAGCGGGATTTTCGTGAGATGCCTGTCATCACTCCCAGGATTTGTGGCATATGCCCAGTGAGCCATCACCTCGCCTCCGCTAAGGCCTGTGACGACATATTGGGCGTGGAAATCCCCAAAACGGCTAAAAATTTGAGAGAGCTCATGCATATGGGGCAGGTGGTTCAATCACACGCCTTGAGTTTCTTCCATCTGTCGAGCCCTGACCTACTCTTCGGCTTCGATGCCGATCCCGCGGTGAGAAATGTGGCGGGGTTAGTTGAGTCTTATCCTGAGCTGGCGAAAAAAGGCGTAGTCCTGCGCAAGTTCGGCCAAGAGATCATAAAGACGTTGGGGGGCAAAAAGATCCATCCCTGGCATAGCATACCGGGCGGCGTGAATCGCGGTTTAAAGCGGGATGAGCGCGATGAGATCTTGGGGCAAATCCCACAGATGAAGGCTATTGCCAAAGAGGCCATCGCTTTGATCAAGGGCTACCTAAAAGAACACGCCGCTGAGGCCAAGAGCTTTGCTACCGTCAGCACTGCTTATATGGGGCTCGTGCGCGACGGCATGCTTGAGCTTTACGACGGAAACATCCGCATCCGCGGTCCTCGGGGAAGGGTTATAGACGAGTTTGCGTGCTCTGATTATCTGAGCTACATAGGCGAGCACGTGGAGCCGTGGAGTTACCTTAAGTTCCCCTATTACAAGCCCTTAGGTTTTCCACACGGTAGCTACCGTGTGGGGCCCCTTGGCAGGGTCAATGCGTGCGACGATATCTCCACGCCGGAAGCGTCCGCTGAGCTTTCGGTGTTCAGACAGGCTTCTGAAGACGGCATCGTGCCCCACACCCTCTATTACCATTACGCGCGCCTAATAGAGGCGCTTTACGGCCTTGAAAGGATAGAAGAGCTCTTGAATGATCCCGACACGCTCGGAAACGAGCTCAGGGTCAGCTCGAACGAAATCAGGCCCGAAGGGATAGGTGTAATAGAAGCCCCTCGAGGCACGCTCATCCATCACTATTGGGTGGACGAGAAAGGTGCCATAACCAAGGTAAACTTGATAGTAGCGACCGGACACAACAATTACGCCATGAATAAGGGCGTGGAGCAGGTGGCTAAAGAACATATCAAAGGCGAAGACGTGGACGAAGGCGTATTGAATCGAATGGAACACGTCATACGATGCTACGATCCGTGTCTTTCCTGTTCCACCCATGCCGTGGGTAAGATGCCCCTGCTCCTCGAGGTGCTATCCCACGACGGAGAGTGCTTGAGGAGGATCAGTAAAGAGTAGTCGATTATGAAGGTTTTAGTGTTGGGTTATGGAAATCCGTATCGCGGAGATGATGGCGTAGGGCCTCTTTTGGCCGAGCGCATTGCTCAGTGGCTTGCTTCGCTCGGAGAAGCGGTGGAGCTGTGGGTTGGGCAGCAGCTCTTGCCGGAACTCGCAGAGGATCTCGCAAACCACGATGTAGTTGTGTTTTGCGATGCAAGCGCTGTGCCCTTGAAGGACGGTTTTCTGTTGGAAGACATCTGTGTCTCCTCCGATCCGGAGGGACTGACGCTACATTCCGTCTCTCCCCAGTGGCTTTTGGGACTCGCTCAAAGCTTTGCAGGGCATGCGCCTAAGGCATACCTTTTGAGCGTGGAGGGCGACTCCTTTGATTTTAGCGAGGGACTGACCGCGCGATGCGAGGAGCGGGCAAAAGCAGCGCTGCAGTGTTTTCAGATTTGGTGGAAGAGTGGCAATGATAGCGCGGTTATGATATAATATGCATGGCAGAGAGCCCTGCGGTGTACGTGCCAAACTGAAGAGCCTTGAGCCAACACCTACCCGAAGGAGGCAGCTCCTGCCCGGTAGAGAAGGCGCAAAAGCGCCATCGAAGCTGAGGGCAGGTAAGCCTCAAACCTCTTGAGGATCGGGTCAAGGCCTTCCTGGCACGGCACAGCGGGGTTTTAAAATTTTGGGGAGGAGTTCGGTCAAAAACTCCTCCCCATTTCGATTCCCTTGAAAAAGATTATACCTTCGTAGAGTCCTTCCTCATCAAAAGCGAGCCCGTAAAGACGAGCAGACGAAAACCCCTTTTTGGAGCCTTCTGCCTAAACTCCGTCTTGCGCTCTCCCTATCCGGATATGCTGGGCATACGTGACGGCCACATATCTCAATCATGAGCAGGCTCTTTGGTTCTCTCGCAGCGGAGGAAGCTTGCAGTGGAAGCGCTGAGAAATAGATGCTACACTATATGCGAAAAAGCTCAAAGAGGAGGACAATCTATTGAGCATATCACCGCCTTTTTGGCATCCGGCTTTTTCTCGTGCCTTCATTTTGGACTGGGACGGCGTAGTGGTCGAAACGAAGCTCGATTTTTCTTCAATTTATAAGCGTTTTTTTGGCGGTAAGCGGGTGATGCTCCTCGAAGTGATGCAGTCGCTGCCTCAAGAAGTTCGCGCAGAGATTGGGCGTTGCCTCGAGGAGATCGAAACGGATGGGTCTCGCAAGGCTCAACCTGTACCGGGCTCTTTAGAGCTCTTGTCTTGGCTTGAGGAGAAAAATGTTCCTTGGGGCATCGTATCGCGCAACTCCAGGGCTTCTGTCGAAATTGCGGCGAAATGCGCTGGTATCGCTCTGCCTCCTGTGGTCATAACGAGGGATGAAAAAGTTCCGGTAAAGCCTGCGCCGGAGGCTTTTTGGAAGGCATCGGAGCTTATGGGGGTAGAGCCCTCTTGCACGGTAGTCGTTGGAGACTTCCTGTACGACCTGATCGGGGCGAGGCGGGCCGGAATGAGGTCCGTCCTCGTGCAGCGCATGGAGAAGGAGTGGCTCGATTGGGTCGAGGCATCATACCCCACCCTTGTGGATTTTGCGAGATCCCTGAAGGAGCCCGAGCCCTTGACGCCGTGGGAATATCACCCGCTTGAAGCGAAGAAGGGGAGAGAGTGGTTGGAGAAGTGCTTTAGCTTGACGGTTCAGATCCCACGCGACGTTCGAAAACCCTGTTCGTGGGCTGTGATGGTGGCTACGCTTGGCGTAGGCATCATCGCCGTGCCTGAAGGCTTGTGCCTCGAAGCGTCTCATTGGTTAAACGACCCTTACTTTGAGATGGTAGATTTGTGGCAACCTCTTCCTAAAATTCTTGAGCGCTTCCTGAGGAGTCGTTTCCCCATGACCAAGGTAGTAGAGGGGAACGGCGGGTTTTTATTGCCGGCGGATCCGGAGTTTTTGGAGGAAAGCCTGGGAATTTTGGTGCAATGATAGAACAGCGCAGGTTGTGGGAAGAAGAACCTCAAAAGAAGAGAGCAAGGGCATCTCCCAAAGAGAACTGGGAGAGGCCGCTGGCCGATCGCATGCGGCCGCGCACCTTGGATGAATTCCTCGGGCAGGAGCATCTCCTCGGCCCCGGGCGTCCCTTGAGACGGCTCCTCGAAGCGGGCGAAGTGCCTAGTGCAATCCTCTATGGCCCTCCTGGCAGCGGAAAGACTACGTTAGTGCGCCTTATGGCTTCGGTTACGGGCAGAAAACTGCTGGAGATAAATGCCGTCACGGCCAAGGTAAGCCAGCTTCGAGAGTTGGTAGATGCTGCTAAAGGGGAAAAGGAGATTCGGGGCGGCAAGACCCCCTTGGCCTTTGTGGATGAGATCTATCACTTCAACAAACAACAGCAAAATGTGCTGCTTCCGGCCGTCGAGCGCGGCGACCTGATACTCCTTGGGACTACGGTAGAAAACCCGTACTTTGAAATAAACAAGACGCTGCTTTCCCGTGCGATCGTCTTAGAGCTGAGACCACTGAAAAAGGAAGAGCTCATCGAACTCTTGCGCCGTGCCTTGGCCGATGTCGAAAGGGGCCTCGGCAAATTGGGAATAGAGGCGGAGGGTGAAGCGATAGATCGCATAGCCGAGCTTTCCTCAGGCGATGCCAGGCAAGCCCTAAATCGCTTGGAGGCTCTGGCGGTGGCGGCGTCTAAAAATGGACGGAAAATTACCGCAGCCGATGTCGAAGCCCTCTCCCCCAAGGCTTTGCAGCGCTACGACAGGGCTGCCGATGAACATTACGCTGTAATATCAGCTTTCATAAAGAGCGTGCGCGGCTCCGACCCGGACGCAGCGGTGTATTGGCTCGCCCGCATGCTCGCATCGGGCGAAGACGTGCGCTTTATAGCGAGGAGATTGCTGATATTGGCTGCTGAAGACGTGGGATTGGCCGATCCGCTGGCGATAGCCATAGCTGCCTCCGCGGCCTATGCCGTGGACTGGGTTGGTTTGCCGGAGGGCCGGATAATCCTTTCTGAGGCCACAATTTACCTGGCCAGCGCTCCGAAGAGCAATAGCGCCTACAAAGCCATAGACGCGGCCATGTCTGCGGTAGAAGGAGGAGACTTGATGGAAGTCCCTCCGCATCTTCATGCCACTTCTCCGGATTACAAATACCCTCACGACGATCCGCGGCATTGGATCCCTCAAAACTACCTGCCCGAGCCCAGGCATTTCTATCACCCAGGTTCGTTGGGAAAAGAAGCGGAGATGCGCGATCGCCTGCGGCAATTTTGGCGGCGCTACCGCGACGATGTCTTGGGCCAGGAGAAATCTTAAAACAGCCTTAGGAGGGAGTATCCCAAGAGGCCTATTGCCTCCCTTATGGTCAAAAACGAGAGCTCCAAATCCGATGCAGAGGGGAGAAAATCTATGGCCTCAAGTGGACATTGATCTGCGAGGTATCCGACAGGATAAGGGTATATAGCAATGCCCTCCATTTTCCTCGTGGCCATCCAGAGGGCCCGCCTCATGTGGTAAGCGCTCGTTACCAATACCGCGTTGCGATATCCCATCTCTTTCAATCTATCGCCGGCTATCTCCACGTTTTCCCATGTGGTGCGCGACTCATTTTCTACGATCGTCGGCACTCTTGGCCTCCATAGCGCAACCTTGCGGGCCATCGCCTCCGCCTCGGACATTCCGCCTCCTCTGGGCAATCCTCCCGACAACATAAGAGGCCATCCGTGGCGCGATGCCACCTCCCAGGCTCCGACTAACCTCTGAAGCCCGTGGGGACTCAGGTCAAATTGATCGGGAGCCGAACCGCGCCACATTCCACCGCTGAGGACCACGACTACGGCATTTTCTTCGTCCTCAGGCAAGCTCGGTCTTATTCCTTGCTCCCAGGGGGCTGCTATGTATCGTGTCCCCAACCCTGTGCTCATGACGTAAAGAGTTGCGGCGCAGAGGAGCAAAAAGCTTGCTACGACTGGGCGGCGCGGCCTTCTCAAGAGTGCCGCCCCCAGGACGAAAAGCAGTAGTATGATTACGCCTGGCGGCGTTATGGCGGAACCCATAAGCTTGTAGAAGAAAAACCCTATGCTCAATTCTTACAAGCCTTCTTTCAGCCGAGCGCGTTACATGAGTTACCCTTTATTCTTTTTAAAATGATCCACCAGAAGATCTCGAAGCCGTTCCAAGTGGCCGCGCATTGCCGTCTTGGCCCGTTCCTCATCGCGCTCGAGTATGGCGTCGATAATTTCCACGTGTTCCGAGGCCAAGGTCTTCAGCGGCAAACCCGCTATGGAATGACGGCGGTATAGCTGTAGCAGGTCGTAGAGATTATTGAATATGGTCATAAGGAAGCGATTGTCCGCAGCCTCGCAGAGCGTTGAATGAAACTCCGTGTCCAGTCTTACGAACTCCATCGGATCGTCGCTTGAGAAGGAGGAAAAGATCTCTCTGAAACCTTTTAACTCTTCGGGTGGCGTCTTGGAGCAAAGGCGCTCTATTGCCAACAGCTCCAGCGCGAGGCGCACGTCATAAAAGTCTGATATATCTTCGGCGGTGAGTTTTCTGACGTAAGCTCCCTTCCTGGGGACGAGTTCCACCAGCCCGCTCTGGGTGAGCTGTCTGATTGCCTCGCGCACGGGCGTGCGAGATACGGCCAGTTTGTCAGCCAGTTCTACTTCAGACAGCTTCTCTCCCGGCTTTATGAGTCCGGTCACGATAGCGTCGCGGATCTTCTGATAGACGATCTGCCGCAGATCCGCGTTATCGGCGGAAGGTGGGACAGCTTCTTCGTTTTTCATGTCAACAACCTCCTCGTTGGGCTTAAAAGACGTCCGTTGGGGATCATGCGTCCCTGGCTATGCGGTCGGCCCATAGGGCCATGGCGTATATGGCATCGGACAGCCGGTTTAAGTAAGCGTATGTAGCGTCATCGATTTCGCTCACCCGGACAAGCCTCACGGCCAATCTCTCCGCTCGTCTGGCAACGGTGCGGGCTATGTGGAGTGCGGCACCCAGGGTTGAATCGCCGGGCTTTACGAAGGCTGGTTTGCCGTCGAGCAGTCTCTTGACATACTCCACGATATCCTCCAGTTTGGCAATTGATGGGAGCTCCAAGCCGGGGTAGAGCGCGAGACATCCCATCAGTTGGCCTAGATCTTCTTCCATGGCCAGCAATCGTGCCTTGAGCTCTTCAAAGGGGCAGATGGCCCTGGCCATGCCTATGTGAGCCTGACATTCGTCGAGCGTTCCGTATAGTTCGACGCGAGGGTCGTCTTTTGGCACGCGCGTACCGTTGCCCAAGCTCGTCGTGCCTTTATCCCCGCCCTTTGTGGTGATTTCGAACTTAGCCATATCCTGCCTCCCGATAAAGAACCTTAAACCGTATCTGCTTTCGTTTCTTCCTTAGGTTGAGAGACGAGCACAAAAAGGCCCGTGGCAGAGACACAAGGAAGGTCGTCTTCGTCCAAAATTTCGGCCTCCGTAAAGACCTTGCGACCCTTCTGCGTCGTCACCTTGCCGCAGGCTCGATAAGATTTCCCTAAAAGTACCGGCTTGCGAAAAAGTAGCTCCATCTTGGCCGTGACATAAAAGTCTTGCGATTCCATTTTGGTTGCCCTTGCCATGGCATCGTCTATTATTGCAGCCAATATCCCGCCGTGCACCATGTCTTCGTAGCCGCACCAACTTTCGTCGGGCACAAAGGGTATCACCACCTGCTTTGTAACCTCGTCCCAAAAGAGCTTGAGTCCAAGCGTCCTTTTGTTTAGCTTTGCCTCTCCGCACACGAAACAGGTAGGAGTGTGAGGCATCTCTTTCATAGAAACATCGCCTCCAAGCCTTTTGCCATCTAAGGCCATCATAGGGTTCTCCGGGGGAGTTATGCTCTGCGATCTGTGTATTTTAACCCAAAGCCACGTCTAAAACCATCATAACGGCAAATCCCAGCATAGCGCTCATGGTGGTTATGTTGGTTTCGCCGCTGCGCTGGGCCTCTGGGATAACCTCTTCCACTACAACGAAGATCATGGCGCCGGCCGCGAAAGAAAGTGCGTATGGCAATACGGGTTGGGCGACCAATACCATGGCAGCCCCGATGACACCGGCTATGGGTTCGACCATCCCTGAGAGCTGTCCGAGCTGAAAGCTCTTCCATCGGGATAACCCCTCTCGCCGCAGGGGCATTGAGATGGCAAACCCTTCCGGGAAGTTCTGTATCCCTATGCCAAGAGCGAGCGAGATCGCTCCTGCGAGCGATGCCGATGGGAGGTCGTAAGCCAATGCGCCGAATGCCACCCCCACAGCCATGCCCTCAGGAATATTATGCAGTGTGACCGCCAATACCAATAAAGTGGTCTTCTGCAATGAAGTTTTTATCCCCTCTGCCTCTGAAGTCTTGAGTCCCTTGTGGAGGTGAGGCAAAATCTTGTCGATTAATCTCATAAAAACTCCGCCACCTAAAAAACCGACCAAAGGCGGAACCCACACCGGGACGCCTTTGCCTTGCGACATTTCTATAGCTGGAGCCAAGAGCGACCAATAACTCGCGGCTATCATGACGCCTCCAGCGAAGGCGAGCATACTGTCTAAGAAAATTTTGCTTACCTGTTTGGTTAGAAAAACGCATGCAGCCCCTGCAGCGGTTACACCCCACGTAAAACACGTAGCCAAAAGGGCCTGCATCGTGGGGGATAAATTCAAAAACCATTCAGCCAAACTTTATATCAATCCTTTCGCTCGCTTTTGGCATCTTGGGTTCGAATAAAACTTATTATAGCAAAGCCTAAAAAATAAAGCATGGCCCCTCTGCACAGAGGGGCCATGCGGGCGCCTTAGGCTTCTAAGTCTACGTTTTGTCCAATTCCAAGGCTCTGGAAGAGCTGGGCCGTCATGGCCTTTTGCAGCTCCGCTACCTGCTTAAACGTCGCATACTGAACGGCTAATTGAACGTCCTGAGCCTGAGCAGCACCTATGCGTTCTATGTCCATCGGAGCCTCACCTCCTAAAGGACGCCCATCATTATTATCGACCATTTTGCCTTATGATGAGTAGTGAATGGATGTGAGAGTGGAAGTTAATGTGAGGGTGAGTGTGAGAGCGAGTGTGAATGTGGGTGTAGTTTTATGAATCGACCACATGGAGGGACAACCATTCTTTTCACGCTTTACGCATTACTGATCACGCATCACTGTTTTTAGCCCCGACTATAGGGGACAGGGCAGTGATGAGTGATGAGTGAAAGTGAGTGTGAATGTAGAGGTGGGGGAGTTATACAAACAGAGGCATCGTTTGTTTCTTAGTTGTTGTGCTTCACGCATTACTGATCACTGATCACGCATCAGTGGTTTTTTCGGGTTCGATTGACACGGGCGGCTTTGATGTGATACATATACTTCGCAAAATGCAATGATTTTGAATAAGTGGAGGTGTTAACCGTGAACGAGAAATTGCTCAAGGCTTTACAGGAACAGCTCAACGCGGAAGCTTATTCGGCGTATCTGTATTTTTCCATGGCCTCTTGGTTCGAGTCGGAAAACTTGACCGGGATGGCTCACTGGATGAAGGTTCAGGCAAAAGAGGAGCTTGAGCACGCCGAGCGTTTTTACAATTTTATAAACGCGAGGCGGCAGAAGGTGAACCTCTTACCCATAGACGGACCGAAGACGGAATGGTCTTCTCCTCTCGAAGCGTTTGAAGATGCCTTTAAGCACGAACAGGTCGTTTCGAAGCGCATACACGATCTATTGGCGCTTGCAATCGAGGTGAAAGATTATCCCACTCAGGAATTCCTGCAGTGGTTCGTCAAAGAGCAGGTGGAAGAGGAGGCTGCCGCTGAGAGCATCGTCCGAAAACTGCAGCTCGTCGGCGACTCTAAGAATGCCCTTTTCATGCTCGATCACGCTCTCGGAGAGAGGGGCGAGTGAGAAAGCGTTAAATTGGGTTAAAATTTGAGGGAGGCAAGGTTTAACCATGCCTCCCTCATGGTTTTTTTAAACATAGTTTGGACTGTTTCTAAAGATAAACAAAGGGGGAGTTGTTATGGCCGAGGAGAAGATTCAGCTCGAATCGCTTTTCAGCTTGACGTATGGAATGTATATCGTGAGCACCGCATATGAAGGAAAGCTCAACGGTCAGATCGCCAACGCCGTTATGCAAATAACGGCCGAGCCGATATGCATCGCTGCTGCGATGCATAAAGATAATTTGACCACAACGTTGGTAGAAAAAAGCGGCATAATGGGCATATCGGTGCTGGAAGAAGATGTGCCCATGACGTTCATAGGCAATTTCGGCTTTAAGAGTGGCCGCAGCATCGACAAATTTTGCGACTGCGAATACATCACTGGAGAGTTGGGCACACCGTTAGTGATAGACCATTGCCTGGCCATCGTCGAGGCGAAGGTCATAAACATAATGGAGGTCTACACTCATAAGCTCGTCGTGGGCGAAGTCGTCATGGCAAGGGCGCTCAAAGAGGGAGGTACACCGCTTACCTACTCGAACTATCATCTCATCAAGCGCGGCAAGTCGCCTAAAAACGCCCCCACCGTCGTCTTCAACGCCCTTTGAGCGCAATGCCCGCACCGCAGGAATGCCTTCAAGTATTCGATGAGGTTTATTGTCTTTACAACCGGCGCGAATATGTGCCGCCGGACCCCCTTCAGTTTTTATATTCCTATCCTGATATCGAAGATAGGGAAATAGTTGGCCTGATCGCTGCAATGCTCGCCTTCGGCAGGGTAGAGCAGATCATAAAGAGCGTCGGCATAGTATTGGATGTACTTGGCCATCATCCAAGGGTTTCCTTGCTGGGTCTGAGCGATGAGGAGCTCTCCGCGTCGTTTTTTGATTTCAGGCATCGATGGGTCAAAGGTCCTCACGTCGTCGCCCTCTTGCGGGGGATCAAGGCGACGATAGAGGAGCACGATTCGCTGCAACGCGCATTCGCCTCAAGCCTAAGCCTGAGCGACGGGGATCTATTGCAAGCCCTTTCTCTCTTTGCGAATGACCTCATACGCCACGCCAGGTTGTCAGAAATGAGCGGTTTTATTCCCGATCCTGGGAGGGAGAGCGCCTGTAAGAGGTGGCACCTTTATCTGAGATGGATGGTTAGAGCTGATGAAGTTGATCCCGGCGGTTGGGATTCGATATCTCCCTCGAAACTCCTGATACCCTTGGACACCCACATGTTTCGCCTCGGCAGGACGCTTGGGTGGATCTCTCATAAGGCGCCAGACCAAAAAGCAGCCGTCGAACTTACCAGAGCCTTTCAGGTTATTTCCCCAAAAGACCCGGTGCGCTACGACTTCTCGCTGACGCGTTGGGGCATACGTCGCGATCTGGATTTCAGCGAACTACTAAGGCGTCTCGACGTAGCATGAAGCAATTTAACGCCACAACAAATTGGAGAGCGCTTTAATTGTTATAGTTTTCAGAATATATCGCAGAGGCTTGACACTTTCGTCATACCTCAAGTATAAATGTAGTGTTCCGCCAGATGATTCAGTTCCAAGCAAGTTTTGACTTGAGGGTTCACTTTTGTAAACCCTCACCAATAACGCTCTCGTAAGGAGGGGTTTTTGTGAGGACCACGGTGACGGTCATTAAGGCGGATATAGGAAGCATCGGCGGGCATTTAAAGCCGAGCGAGGGGCTTCTCAAATTGGTTAAGTCGCGAGTCGAAGCCGAAAAGGGCAAGCTCATCATCGATTGTTACGTTTCGCATACAGGCGACGACATAGCGATACTGTGCACTCACAATAAGGGCAAGAACAGCTCTGAGATTCACAAGATGGCTTGGGATACGCTCATGGAAGGGGCAAATCTCGCAAAAAAACAAGGGCTTTACGGCGCAGGCCAAGACCTTTTGAAAGATGCCTTTTCGGGCAACGTGAAGGGCTTAGGCCCGGCTGTGGCTGAGCTCGAGTTCGACGAGAGGCCGAACGAACCCTTCCTTTTCTTCGCCGCAGACAAGACCGATCCGGGTGCCTATAACCTCCCGCTTTACCTCGGATTTTGTGACCCCATGCATTGCAGTGGCCTCATCCTTTCGTCGAAGATGGCGAAGGGCTTCCGCTTCGAGATCATGGACGTAAGTTATACGGAAAAAGATAGGATAATCACATTAAACGCACCTGAGGAGCTGTACGACATCGCCGCCCTCTTGAGGGATCCCGAGCGCTTCGTCGTCGCTGCCGTATATTCCAAGGAAAGCGGCGAACAGGTCACGGCGGCCAGCACTACGAGGCTCCACAATATCGCCGGCAAGTATGTGGGCAAAGACGACCCCATAATGCTGGTGCGTGTGCAGGGGAACTTTCCCGCCACGGGTGAGGTGCTGTCGCCATACGCGCTCGGGCACTACGTAGCGGGGTTCATGCGTGGCAGCCACAACGGCCCGCTCATGCCCGTAAAGCTCAATTCCACCATATCCTATTTCGACGGCCCGCCCGTAGTGAGCTGCGCTGCCTTCTGCGTACACGAGGGGCACCTGACGGAGGCCGTTGACGCTTTTGACCATCCCTTCTGGGATTACGTGCGGCAAGAGGTCTCTAAGAAAGGGATAGAGATCCGTCGCCAAGGCTTTTTCGGCAACGCCATGCTCCCCATGAGCGAGCTCGAATACGGTGGCATAGCCGATAAGCTTCGGGGACTCGAAGAGCGTTTCGTAACGAAGGACTAAAAGAATTGAAGGGCCTTGCGGCTTAGCAGCTTCATGTGCAAGGCCCTGTTGTCATGCGTTAAACCGCAAGTCCTGCCTTGTATCCCTCCTCGACGGCTTCAAGCGCTTTCCTCGGCTTTAAGGCATCGCCTACAACGATGAGCCTTTCGACCTTTCCGCTGAGTTCGCTTTCGAGCTCGTTCACAGACTTGGCTC
The DNA here is from genome assembly GCF_016125955.1 of Acetomicrobium sp. S15 = DSM 107314. Classification (NCBI taxonomy): domain Bacteria; kingdom Thermotogati; phylum Synergistota; class Synergistia; order Synergistales; family Acetomicrobiaceae; genus Acetomicrobium; species Acetomicrobium sp. S15 = DSM 107314. The sequence continues at coordinate 112,332 of NZ_JADEVE010000388.1, forward strand.
CTATAGCCAGTATTATCGTGTCGGCCGGACCTACCCTTTCTTCCCTGCCCTCTCTCGTTACTATTACGCCGTCGTCTGTTATCTCCTTCACCGGCGAATTGACATAGACCTTCACCTTGTTCTTCTCCAGGTCGCGCATGAGGAAGAGCCGCACGGCCGCCTCTTCGTCCGTGGCGATTTCAGGCAGCATCTCGACGATGGTCACTTCCTTGCCGTGGTTGGCAAAGTGGTCTGCCGTTTCGGTCCCGACCATGCCTCCACCTATTACTATGACTTTGTGTCCCACTGTTACCTTGCCCGACAGGGCATCGAAGGCAGTGACTACATTAGGTTTGTTTACGCCCGGGATGTTTGGAATTGTCGGGGTTCCGCCGGTAGCCACTATCACGGCGTCAGGTTTTTCAGCTTCCACAGCTTCAGACGTAAGTTCCGTGTTTAAATGCACCCGGACGCCCAATTTGGCAAGTTGTCTTTTTTGCCACACGATGAAGGCATCAAACTCTCCCTTGTTGGGAGGAATTGAGGCCAAAATAAATTCGCCGCCCAAACGGTCTGTCTTTTCGAATAAGTGCACCTCATGCCCCCTTTGGGCAGCCACTATGGCTGCTTCCATGCCGGCGATCCCGCCGCCGGCTACAAAGACCCTTTTCTTGGTTTCGGCCGGCCTAACGGCGAGTTCCGTCTCGCGGCCGGTTAACGGGTTGACCAGACACCCTATGGGTTCGTTTTTGAAGAGATTACCTATGCACGCCTGAAGGCAGCCTATGCAGTAGTTTATATCCTCAAGCATGCCGGCTGCTGCCTTGTTGGGAAATTCCGGATCCGCCAGAGATGCCCTTCCCATGGCTACGAAGTCGGCCTTGCCGGAGGATAAGATCGACTCTGTTAGGAAGGGGTCGTTGATCCTGCCGACGGTGATCACGGGTATTGAGACCACGCGTTTGACCTGAGCTGCTAAGTCGGTGATCCACCCGTGAGGCACGGCCGCGGGCGGTACGATGGCTTCAATGGTAGCGTAAACGCCTGCTGAGACGTGGATGGCGTCCACGCCCACCTCTTCAAGTATCGTGGCTATGGCCTTGGTATCTTCGATATTTCTGCCGCCTGGGACCAGTTCGTCTCCCGAAATCCTGAATATTACGGGAAAGCCCCTTCCCGCCTTGGCCCTTATGTTCGCTATGATTTCCCTGGCAAATCGAGTGCGGTTGATGAAGCTGCCGCCGTATTCGTCGGTCCTCTTGTTAGAGTAGGGGGAAAGAAATTGAGCTATCAGGTAGCCATGGGCACCGTGGACCTCCACGCCGTCGAAACCGGCTTTTTTGGCGCGCAGGGCGCAGTCGCCGAACTTCTCGATGAGCTCTTTTATCTCGTCTGCGGTGAGTTCGTGCGGCACTTCCTGGTTTACGGGACACGGTATCGGGGATGGAGCCACGGGCTGGGTGCCGATTATATTGTGATTGGTCTGTCTGCCGGCGTGGTAGATCTGGGCGAAGATCTTGCCTCCACAATTATGAACGCGCTTGGTCAGGGCGGCATGTCCATCTATTTGAGCATCCTCCCATAAACCAGGGATGTTTGGGAAACCCTTGCCCCTGGGATCTACGGCGTAATCTTCGGTTATGATCAACCCCCACCCGCCCTTGGCCTTCGCTTCGTGGTAGGCGATGAATCGCTCCGTGGCTCTTCCATCATCAGTGCAGTAGTTAGCCACCATGGCGGGTACCACGAGTCTGTTTGACGTCTCGAGTCTTCCGATCTTGCCCGGAGAAAAGATGTGTTTGAACATGAGATCCCCTCCTTAGATTCCGAGCATGTAAGAATTTTTTAGATTGATTAAAATTATCTCACTTCATACCTGTGGACGCAATGACCGAAAGCCAACCACGATATATGTGCTATTCAAATGAAGATGTTGTCTTATAGCAGTTTGTGGCAAAATTGGTATAATCTTAACAAAGGGGGTGTTATTGATGGTGTCCTGGCGAAAGAGATATCTGTTTGTGGTCATTTTTCTTCTGGTTTCCTCGAGTGTAGCTTGGGGGCAGGCGGCCAATGAGCCCTACGTGGAAGAAAAACCTGAGGCTTTGGGAAGCAGGATTGAGGAGCTCTCCGAGAGAGTGGACGAGCTTTCCGCAAAAGTGGACGAAATTTTACAATCTGTTCAAGAACCCAAGGTCCCGGGTGAAGAACAGCAGAGGTTGACAGCCCTCGAAAGCGAAGTATCATCGATGCGAGGAGAAATCTCGGCCCTCAGGAACGATCTTAACAAGACGCTTTCGCTCTCTCAGGATGTGGCAAAGATCGGTGACGAGCTTTCTCAGAGCGACGCCTTATTAGGAGACCTCGCGGCGAGACTTGAGGTTTTGGAGTCGTATGCAAGAGAGGAAAGTGAATTCCTAAAGCAACAGGCAGAGATTCTGAAGGGAGAAACCGATCAACTCAAGACGATTGTTAGGGGTATGGAGGATAAAAACGCAGCGTTGACACAGAAGCTCGAGGCCTTAGATGACAAGATTGTCGGACTTGAGTCGTTGTCGGGCAATATGGAAGCCCTCTCTAAGGATGTGCGCGCTACAAAGGAAAGTGGGGAGGCTATATCGAGCGAGGTTGAAGACCTGAAAAAGCGAGTTGGGCGCGTTGAATCAACTATAAAAGAGCTCGAGAAGAGCGTGAAGGAAGCCAAAACCCTGGGCGATTCCGTGAAGGAGTTGGAAGCAAGATTTGCTGAGGGAGAGAGCGTCAGGAAACAGCTCCAGGAGAGCCTTTCCTCTGCTGACGCTCAGCTTGCGAGCAGGGTTCAGACTCTCGAAGGGGAGACGGGTACAATTAAGGCGCAGACACAAGGCCTTGAACAACACTTGGATGAAATCGCATCCCAAATAAGCGGCATCTCTAAAGATATTAACCAATTGGCCGCTAAAATAGGAGATGTGGAGCAGTTCCGCGCGCAGACTGAACAAGCCATTGCCTCGCTCAAGGAGGAAATTGCGCCGGTTCAGGAGATTGTAAAGCCTATCGTGGCCACAGTGAAGGAGAAAGATGCGATTGAAGGCAGAATTAAGAGCCTGGAGTCGGCTATACAAGAAATTAAAGCTGGCCAGGATCAACTGAAGAGCACCATCGACTCCGTTAAATCCTCCACATCTACCGTAACGTTTCTGTCGATATTAGCAATAGTTTTAGCGCTGGTGTCGTTATACTTCATATTTAAGCCGCCCAAGAAAAGGTTTTAGGCATAGTTCGACCTTTAAAGGTCTATCTTGGGGAACCGGAAGCTCACCTTCGGTTCCCCTTCTGGTTTTCTTTTAGCCTGTGAGCTATTGCGGATCTGCGGGTAAAGGTTTAAATTAGACTAAAAATAGAAATCTTGCGAGGAGTGTCAGACGTGGTGAAGAACACGCTAAAGGACAAGCTTGAAGCAGGGGAGTTCGCTATAGGTCCCTTTTTGGGCATAAACTCCCCGGATTTGGTGGAGATCATGGGGCTTTCCGGCTTCGACTTTTTGGTCATCGACACGGAGCACGGGCCCATGAGCCCGGAGTCTATACAACATCTTATACGTGCGGCGGAGGTAAGAAGCATCGTCCCCATCGTCCGTGTTACGGATCAGGGGGAGACCACAATATTACGGACGCTCGATGTGGGCGCTTACGGCATAGAAGTGCCTCAGGTCAATTCACCCGAAGCGGCGGAACGGGTCGTGAGCTTTGCAAAATACTATCCCAGAGGAACGCGGGGCGTGGCCTTCCCGAGGGCTTCGGGTTATGGCATGTGCTCTCTGGATAGTTACATCGCTGAGGCGAATGAAGAGACCATGGTGATCGTGCACTGCGAAAACAAGTTGGCCTTAGAGTGCCTGGACGAGATCGCCGCGGTCGACGGCGTGGATGTGGTTTTCGTAGGCCCTTACGACCTGTCGCAATCGTTGGGCGTGCCCGGCAAGGTAGACAGCGCTGTAGTGAGAGACGCCATAGACCGCGCATTGGAGATGATTCGCAAGAGCGGGAAAGTGGCAGGCATATTCGTAGCCACCGTGGACGATGCGCTCGCGCGCATCGAGCAAGGCTTCCAGTATATAGGCTACAGCATGGACAGCATCCTCTTCGGCAGCGTCTGCAAAGCTGCGGTCGATGCAATCCGCTCTAAAGGGGCCAAGGCGTAGGATCATGGCGAAAGAGGCAACTGTGGCATGTGAGCCCTTCTCTCTGGAGAGGGGTATGCGATACCTGGATTACTTTAGCTCCTGCTCCCAGAAGTCTTGTGACTACAGTCTGGTCAACCTGTGGGCGTGGAACGAATATTTCGGCTATCATTGGGCTTGGGATGGCGATTTGGTATGGCTCCTGTGCACACGGCCCTACGAGGCTCTTCAGGCGCCTGTGGGACGTTGGGAAACCCAGGACTGGAGGGAGATATTCGAGCGTTTTCAGGAAGGGACGTGTTTTGAGCGAGTTCCCGAAAGGCTGGCCTGCATCTGGAAGAGGGCTTTGGGCGATCAGCTTGAAGTCCGCGACGACAGAGGGCAGTGGGAGTATGTTTACAGGGTAAAAGACCTGGTCGAACTCAGGGGAAACCGCTATCATAGCAAGAGAAATCTCCTTCAGCAGTTTATGAAAAACTACGACTGGTCCTACAGCCGCTTAGAAGAGCGTCACATACCCGAGGTCTTGAAAATGCAGCAAGAGTGGTGCGAAAGCCGAGATGCTAAAAATTCTGTGGGCATTGTGGTGGAGGATGTAGCCATAAAAAGGACTTTTGATCGCTGGCGGGAACTCCCGAACCTGATAGGGGGGGTGCTCTACGCGGGAGGAAAAATGGTAGCATATACGGTGGGCGAGCGCCTTGATGACGAGACGCTTTTGATACATTTCGAGAAGGGTCTCAGTCAGTATAAGGGAGTGTATCAAGCGATCAACTATCTCTTCCTCTTGAACGAGGGGGCCGAGTTTACCTGGGTGAACAGGGAGCAAGACCTGAACATAGAAGGATTGCGCAAGGCTAAAATGTCATATCACCCTGCGTTCTTTCTCAGGAAGTGCCGTGTCAAGTGGCTCGGCGTTTCCTAAGGGTTTTGAAGGGTTCTGGCAGATGGAGGGTGTGCCTTTGCTTTTGGGCAACGCGCAACACAGGGGCAAAAGAAAAGAACAGCAAGACTCCTTTGCCATCTCTGACGTGAGCGATGCCGTCTTCGTAGAAAAAGGTGGGATTTTGGCTGTTTTGGCGGATGGCATGGGAGGAATGTCGCTGGGGCGAGAGGCCAGCGCGCTCGCTGTGGAGACGATGCTCGAATCGTATGTCATCAAAGAGGGGAACGAGCCCGTCGTTGAGGCTCTGATGCGCTCGCTGTCCAGGGCGAATATGGCAGTGGTGGAGCTGGCGCGAAAGCATTGTCTCGAAGGGTCTGTTGGCACTACCATGGCGGCGGCGGTCATCTTCCGAGGGAGCCTTTATTGGGTGTCGGTGGGCGATAGCCGCATATACCTGTGTCGTGACGGGAGGTTGATCCAACTTACCGCAGATCACACATATGCCTCGGAGCTTTACGAAGAGGCTTATAGCGGTGAAATCTCGTGGAACGATGCCCTGCTTCACCCTCAGAGGGGCGCTCTGACCAGCTTCCTCGGCATGGAGCGGATTCCAATTGTGGACAGAAACGCTCAGCCTCTGTCGCTACGCGATGATGATCGGGTGCTTTTATGTAGCGATGGGCTATATAGAGGCCTTTTGAGCGAGGAGATAGTGGAAGAAATGCGCCTTTCTCCTCGAGAAGCAGCAGAGAGGTTGGTCTTGCGCGTCTTAGCGAAGGATCTGCCACATCAGGACAACGTGACCGCAATAGTCTTAGCTCCTATGGAGCCATCCTTAGCTTATTGCGAGGTAGAAAGACGAGTTGGGGGGATGAGTCATGTCGTGGGTGAGGTGCGATAAAGGGCATTACTATGACGACGATAGGCACAGTTCTTGTCCTTATTGCGGCGTGGAAGAAGTGAGCGCCGACGTATCAAATCTTCGATCAGGCGAAGGCATCAAGGCGCCCGCCGCTAATTCGCAGTACGAACGAAGGGACGAAAACGAAAAGACCGTGCGCCTTGGGGAATTCAAAACAATGGGCGGCGCAGAGGAAGGCGAGACGGTAGCCCTTGTGAGGAGCAATTTGGGAATGGATCCCGTAACGGGCTGGCTCGTCTGTATCGATGGCCCGGAGAAGGGGAGAGATTTCAGGATCCGAAGCGAGAAAAACAGCATCGGTCGAGCTCCGACGAACGATATATGTATTCGCAGCGATGAAACGGTATCACGAGTGCACCACGCTTATGTCATCTACGATCCCAAGAAAGTTGCCTTTCGCCTTCAGGCTGGCGAAGGGCGCGGCTTGGTCTACAAAAATGGAGAGGAAGTCGTCTTCTCGGAACCCCTTGAGGCATACGACGTTATAGAGCTGGGGCAGACGAAGCTCCTCTTTGTCCCTCTCTGTGGGGAGCGATTTAAATGGGAGTGAGGACGAGCGTGCGCTGTACCATCGCCGCGGTCATCGTGTCAGTCTTGTTTTTCGCTTCCGCATGCAACGCCCAAGGTGACTTCAAGTTCAGGGTAGTTCAAATGGCTCCCACATATCCAGAACTTGCGGCCTATATGGAAGTTCTCGACGCAGATGGGGCGTTGGTCTCAGACCTTGAGCCCAAAGACCTCGTGGCTACTTTAGACGGCAAACCTGTTACAGTCAATTCTTTCGCACCAGACGATGGAGGGGCTGCCTTCGTCTTTCTCGTGGATATATCGCGCTCACTTAGGGCATCCCATATCGTTCAGGTGCGCAAGGCTCTCTCCGAATGGATAGACAGTATGGGGCCGCAGGATAGGGCGGCGATCGTGACGTTCGGAGAGACGGTGAAACTCCTTTCGGATTACACGGGCTCAAAAGAGGACTTGAAGAAGATAGCGGAGTCGCTCCAGGCGCAAGATCAGCTTACGTTGTTGCACCAAGCTGTCCTCTACGGGCTGGAATTGGGCAAGCGCGCAGACCCCGATCTTGCGGCGCGGAGGTCTCTGGTTGTAATTTCAGACGGTATTGACGACTCGAGGGGCAGCGCAACGAAGGACGAGGTTTTGAGGCGCTTAACAGAAGAACCTCTGCCGATCTACGCTGTTGGCTTCTACGTGCCGCCCATGAACGAGGCCAAGAAAAGGGGTTTGGAGACTTTGGGCGAGTTCGCCCGTGCCTCCGGCGGGGAGATCTTCGTCGCGGAAGAGGACAATCTCGTGGATACTTTCCGTCAGGCTATGTCACGCGCCCGTGCCACATATAAAGCGGTGCTGGATGTCTCTTCTTTTGAGGCCAACGGCCAGCCGCACAGGATTTCGTTCGTGTTACAGGTGAATGACCGCTTATATCGCGAAAGCAGGGATGTGCGCCTCGTCGATTTGAGGTTAGTCCCCGGCATGACGCCTGCGCCTCCCGCTTCAGCGGAGAGGGTCTCGGCACTTCAGGCAGAAGCTCCAAAGCTTCAGCCAAGCGAATCGGCTGCCAGGCCGGCACCGAAGAAACGATCCTCATTGCCCTCTGTTCCTGTTTTGGTGGCGATCGCGGCTTTGATTGTAGTGCTGGCGCTGCTATTCTTTATTGGCAAGAAGAGACCTCGCCCTGTCGGGGGAGGCGAAAGCCATACCGGCGTTAACCCCACTCAAGCGCCATCCTCGACCGCTGCAAAGAGCATCCGCCTGAAGTTGACGGTGGTGAAGGGGGCTGAAGCCTCGAAAGATTACGACATTGAAGTTGCGCCGGCCGTTACGATCGGGCGCCTGCCGCGGGACAACGCGATAGTCATAAAGGGAGACGCCGGTGTATCTGGGCGCCACTGCGAGATCTTCCTGGAAGACGGCAGGCTATATGTGCGCGATCTTAATTCGACGAATGGAACATTTGTAAATGGTATAGCCATTAAAAAACCTCAACCGCTCGACGATAGCGATACCTTGCTTTTGGGGAGGACGGAGCTTCGCGTATCGCTCCCAAAGGAAGCCGTTTAGCGTGAGGAGAGGTAGTCCGCATTGGAGATGGAAGCGTTAGAGGAAATATGGCCCGAGCGGGTCTGTCTCAATTGTCTCGGCAAGAAGGAACCAGAGCTCGACTGTCCCAACTGTGGGTGGTCTGGGGAAAGTCTTTTCGTCTCACCTCTTTTCCTGCCACCGGGGACGGTGTTGAAAGAGAAATATCTGGTGGGCAAGGTGCTAGGCCATGGCGGGTTTGGAGTTACCTACATGGCATTGGATCTCTCGCTCGCCTTGCGCGTTTGCCTTAAGGAATATTTCCCGGCTAACTTGGCCACCAGGAGCGCTCCACAGAGCCTCTACGTTCAGGTTTTCAGCGGAGAGGCTGGTGAGCTTTACGACCTCGGACTGCGCAGTTTTCTCCATGAAGCGCAGATCCTTGCCCGTTTTGAGGACCATCCTGGCATCATGTCGGTTCGCGATTACTTCGAGGCCAACGGCACGGCCTATATGGTGACGAGCTATTTTAACGGAATAACGTTGAAGGCCTACCTGGAGCAAAAGGGAGGCAGCATACCTTTTTCATTGGCGTTGAAGATCCTGATGCCCGTGATGGATTCACTGAGGAGCGTTCACTCGGCTGGCCTCCTTCATAGAGACATAAGCCCGGAGAATATATATCTCACCGATGACGGACAGGTGAAGCTCCTCGACTTCGGCGCCGCGATGCGCATGGAGACTCCTTACGAGAACAGCATATCTGTCGTCGTGAAGCCTGGGTATGCTCCTGAGGAACAGTATCGCTCCGGCGGGGAGTTGGGGCCCTGGAGCGACGTATACGGCGTAGCTGCCACGTTGTATCGCGCTATCACCGGGATAGTCCCTCCAGATGCCTTGGATCGCTTGCACCAAGACTCTCTAAAGCTTCCCTCTGATTTGGGCGTGGAAATTCCGAAGCGCGTCGAGAGCGCCCTCATAAAGGCCTTAGCCATCAACCCCCGAGATCGTTTTCAAGACATCTCCTCTTTTCAGCGGGCCCTTATGGAAGAGAAGCCTCACCAGGTTCAAGCTGAAGAAGACCACTCCAAACCTCGTAAGTCCCGCAGAAGGACCCGCCCGCTCGCCATCGTGATCCTCGTTTTTGCCTGCGGCACGCTCTTTTTCCTTTGGAGCGATAGCCCTGACAGACTATACAGGGAGGGCAAGAGCTTATACGAGCGTGGGAATTACGAGAAGGCTTTGGAATATCTCTTCGAGGCGAAGGGCAAAGCCGGCGGCGATCTCCTTCGCCGCATCGATCTCGCCGCCGCCGAGACCCTCTTAAGGTTGAACCGTCCGGAGGATGCCATAGGCGATCTCAAAAAGATCGTCGAAGGGGAGCCAGGTTCGGCCGAGGGTTGGTCCCTCTTGGGCGACGCCTACAGCCTTCTTTTCCGCCCTGAAGAGGCCTATCGAGCCTATATGAACGCTTGTAACGCTTCGCCGGAGGACGCAGCGCTGTGGCTTAAGGCAGGAGAGACGGCTGAAGGGCTTGGGCGCGAAAATGAGGCGCTCGAAGCCTACGAAAAGGCGCTCTTGTACGGTAACGGACCTCCAGAGCTTTGGTCCAAGGTCGGAGCGCTTTATGAGAGCTCAGGCAGGTTCGATAAAGCAGCGCAGGCGTATCGCAAGGCTGCGGATCTCGCTCCAGATAACGCAGAGACGTGGAGACGTTTGGGGTTTGTCCTCGCGAATGCGTCGGATTTCAAGGGAGCCTCCGAAGCATTGAGTCACCTGACGAATTTGGTCCCGACCGATGCCGATGCATGGGTGGCGCTCGGAGAGGCGCTCGGGGCCTCCGGCGATAAAGAAGGCGCCATCCGCGCTCTTCGCAGCGGTGCCCGCTTAGCTCCCGAACGAGCGGACATTTGGGGGAAACTCGGCGTTGCGCTGTTGGAGGTGGGCCGTTACAAGGAGGCGACCGAGGTCCTCCTTATGGCGACTGCTCTTTCTCCTGCAGACGGACAGTATTGGTATCAGCTCGGCTTCTCATACATGGCAGGCGGAGACCCTCAATCTGCGGTAGAGCCACTTCAAAGGGCCGTTGGACTGCGCCCAGATCGAGCGCGGTGGTGGCAGCTATTGGGCAAAGCCCTCGTCAAGTGCGGCAGATACGATGAGGCGACCATCGCCTTGGAAAAAGCCGTGAAGGCGGATCAGGACGATGTAGAGGGATGGCTCGCCCTGGGAGAGGTCTATCTTAAGCAATCGAGGTTCGAAGAAGCCCTGGAGAGCTTTCGGAGGGCCGAAGGGATGTCTCCTTGGGATCATAGGGCCTTGTTGGGGCGCGGGAGATCCCTCCTGAGTCAGGGACACCTCGAGGATGCCTCCGGCGCTTTGAGGGAGGCTGCACGCCTGGCTCCGAATGAAGCGGAGCCTTGGATGGGCCTCGGCGAACTCTATATGAAATTGAATCAATATGACAGGGCAGTGGAGAGCTTGAAGCGAGCAGTCAAACTCGAGCCCGACGACAACACGGCGTGGAAGCTCCTGGGCCAGGCCTATTATCTCTGGGGACAGTATGACGGAGCAGTTGAAGCGTATAGCGCCCTTGTGGAGAAGATGTCCGAAGATAAAGGCAACGAGTCCGAATACTACGAGCTCGCCATATCCTATATAAAAGTGGGGGACACGGCATCGGCGCGGCGCATCCTCAACCTTCTGGAGGAAAGGAACTCCTCATATGCACAAGAACTGCGCAAGGCCCTTCAGGAGCGTTAAGGCTATGCTTTCACCGCGATCTCGCCATCGCCTCGGATAAACCTTCCGATTACAGAGGCATCGTGCCAACCTGAAGCGCGACATGCCGCAAGGATCATTTCGCTTCCTTCGGGGTGTACGGCCAAAAGCAATCCACCGGATGTCTGCGGGTCGAACAAGAGCTCCGCTTCTGCTGATGAAATCCCATCTAAGCCACCGATTTTAGGAGCGTAGAGTTTGCGGTTCCTGTACCCGCCGCCCGGCACAAGCCCCTCCTCTGCGTATTCCAAGGCTCCTGGGATCACGGGCAGGCGTTTTATGCATATCTCAGCCGATAGGTCCTTTGAAGAAAGCATATTGAGCAGGTGTCCCGCTAAGCCGAAACCGGTTACATCTGTGCAGGCATGGATGCGGGACTTGGCATTCGCATCCAATTTCAGCGGCAGGTCGTTGAGCCGTCTCATGCTTTCAACGGCCGCGTTTATATGTTCGACCTTGGCCATATCCGCTTTGGCTGCCGTCGAAATCAACCCTGTGCCCAGGGGCTTTGTGAGGATCAAGACATCACCTTCTTCGGCGCCGTCGATGCGCCAGACATCATCGCGACGCGCTTCGCCGAAGACGACGAGGCCATATTTCGGCTCCCGGTCCTCTACGCTGTGTCCACCAGCTAAGATTGCGCCAGCCTCTATGACTTTCTTCTGGCCGCCCTGCAATATGCTCTGCAATACCTCAATAGGCTCACAACTCAAAGGAAAGGCGACGACGTTCAGAGCCACTCTGGGCCGCCCGCCCTTCGCAAAGACATCGCTCAGCGAGTTTGCGGCAGCCACCTCGCCGAACAAAACGGGGTCATCCACGATGGGCGTTATGAAATCGATGGTGAGGATGCCCACCCTTTCTTCATCGATAGCCCAAAGTGCGGCGTCTTCCCCTCCCCTCCATCCGGCCAAGAGGGATTCATCGTCGGACTGCGTGAGTCCTTCTAAGAGTTTATGTAGGTCCGCCGGACCTATCTTGGCCGCTCAACCGGCCGCGCTGGACATCTGCATAAGTCGGACCATGTCGATCTCCTTCGGATTTGCTCATTTTTCAAAGCAATTATAATTTATCATATCTATCATAAGCAAGCTTTGAAGATGAGGAAGGAGAGTCACACGATGGACTTGAGGGAGCAAAAGTGCAAACCCTGTGAGGGAGGAGTGCCGCCGTTCACGGAGGAGGAGGCGAAGGAGTATCTGAGCGAGGTTCCCAATTGGGAGATCGCTCAGGAAAACGGCAGGCTGTGTATACGCAGGACGTTTAAGTTCAAGGATTTCAAAGGCTCATGGCGTTTCTTCGATGAAGTGGCTGCTTTGGCCGAAGACGAGGGACACCATCCCGATATTTTGGTGCGCTGGAACAAAGTGATCATAACGCTCACTACCCATGCGATAAAAGGGCTTTCGATAAACGATTTCATAATGGCGGCCAAGATCGACGACCTTTACGAAGGCTTGTAGCCAAAAGCAAGAGAGGGCACCGAAAGGTGCCCTCTCTTGCTGCGCTTTAGATCAGTAAGAGCTGATGAGCTTCACGTAGTTGGCGCGCTCGAAGGCCTTTGGGTTCGCCACGGCCCTCTGGCTGAGATGTCCCCTGATCTCCTCTGAGCTCTTGAACCCCTTTTCCTCCAAGAAGCGCTTGAACTCTTCGAGCATTACGGAGGCATGGTTTATTCCGTTTTTCAGGAGCGCCGATGCGACCATGGCCACCTTGGCTCCGACGAGGATGCACTTGGCTATGTCTTCCCCCCTGTGCACGCCTCCCGTTATCGCTATATCCGCTTTTATGCGCGGCGAGGTTATGGCGGCCCATCGCAGCCGCAGCAATAGCTCCTGCGGCGTGCTCAATTCGAGACGCGACACCACATCCATCGTTTTGACGTCCAGGTCCGGCTGATAGAAGCGGTTAAAGATCGTTATGCCTTTGGCTCCGGCCTCCGTCACCATTTTCGCTACGCAAGGTATGGAGCTGTAGAAGGGGGAGAGCTTCACCGCTACGGGAATTTCTACGGCTTCGCACACGGCTTTCACGGTCTCCAACAGCTCTTCCTCCACCTGTGACGACGTGACGAGGGGATCTGTGGGGATGACGTATACGTTGAGCTCCAGGGCATCGGCTCCGGCCTCCTCTATGCGGTGGGCGTAATTTGCCCACTTCCCCGGTGAGGTGGCGTTCAGGCTCGCTATGATGGGTATGGAAGTGGAGCCCTTTGCCGCTTCTATAAGCTTCAGATACGGCTCTGGTCCTAAGCCGTATTGCGGAAGCTCCGGAAAGTAGGTCAACGCCTCGGGGAAACTCTCAGCCCCTTCCTCGAGGCCTTCGTGCAGCCTAACGCTCTCAGAGGTCAGCTCCTCCTCGAAGAGGGAGTGGAGCACTATTGCTCCAACTCCGGCCTCTTCGAGCCTCTTTATGTTATTGAGCTGTTTGGTCAGGGGCGAAGCCGAAGCCACCAGCGGATTTTTCAGCTTTAACCCTAAATATGTCGTCGAAAGGTCCGTCACCTTGCATCCTCCTTCCTGCCCAAGATCTGCGAAAGACCTTCGTATAGGGCCCAGCGCTCATGTATGCCATTTTGAGCCGCTTCGAGCAATTTTTCAGCCCTCTCCGGGAAGGCGTTGTGGAGCATGGCGAAGCGCGTTTCGTTGAGGGCGTATTCCTTGAGCGGGATCTGCGGCCCTTTCGAATCGAGTTGCAGTGGAGACTTTCCCTCTGCTGCGAGGCGAGGGTCGTAGCGCAAAAGGGGCCAGTGACCGCAGGCCACGGCCTTCTTCTGTTGCTCCAAGCCGTATTTGAGATCGTATCCGTGGGCGATGCAATGACAGTAAGCTATGATGATGGACGAGCCTGGATATGACTCTGCCTCTAAGAACGCCCTGATCGTTTGGGCGTCGTTCGCGCCGATGGCCACGCGGGCCACATAGACATTGCCGTACGTCATAGCCATGAGTGCCAAGTCCTTCTTGCCGGCGGGTTTTCCGGCAGCGGCGAATTTAGCCACGGCTCCCATGGGCGTGGCCTTGGACATCTGGCCCCCCGTATTCGAATATACCTCGGTGTCGAGCACGAGGACGTTCACGTTCTCTCCAGATGCCAATACGTGGTCCAGCCCGCCGTACCCTATGTCGTAAGCCCAACCGTCGCCGCCGACTATCCAGATGCTGCGCTTCACGAGGTCATCGGCCAGCTCTGCCAATTCTTTTGCTTTGGGGTCAGTTAGACTTGAAAGCTTTGTTTTCAGTTCGGCCACTCTTTGGCGCACTGCAGCGAGGCCGCTTTCGTCCGATTGGTCGGCTTTCAATATCTCGTCGACCAGCCTCTCCCCGATGCTCCCGGCTAATTCCGCAAGCAGTTGACGGGCTCGTGCCCCTCGGATGTCCGCGGAAAGCCTCATCCCCAGGCCAAACTCGGCGTTGTCTTCGAAGAGCGAGTTCGACCAGGCCGGCCCTCGTCCCTCGTCGTTATGTGTCCACGGTGTGGTAGGGAGGTTGCCTCCGTATATAGACGAGCAGCCCGTGGCGTTGGCCACGATGGCTCTGTCGCCGAAGAGTTGACTCAGGAGCTTTACGTAAGGGGTCTCACCGCAACCGGCGCAGGCCCCCGAGAACTCAAAGAGCGGGCGCATGAGCATTACGTCTTTGACGCTCTTGGTGTTAAGCTTTGCGCGCTCGATGTCGGGGATGTTGAGGAAGTGTTCCCAGTAACGCGCCTCTCTGTCCTTTATGGGAAGTTGCGGGGTCATATTTATGGCCTTTTTCTTCGCGTCGGTCTTGCTCTTGGCAGGGCAGTTCTGCACGCACAGACCGCAGCCCACGCAATCTTCTGGAGCTACCTGGATGGTGAAATACATATCCTGCATCTTAGGCCACTTTGCCGGAGCGTAACGCCATCCTTCCGGTGCGTCTTCCAGCAGCTTCTTCTCGTAGACTTTACCGCGGATGGTGGCATGCGGGCATACCAAGGCGCACTTGCCGCACTGAATGCAGATCTCAGGCTCCCACTGAGGGATCTCCAGGGCTATATTGCGCTTTTCCCAACGCGACGTGCCGCTCGGGAACGTCCCGTCTGCGGGAAGGGCGCTCACGGGGAGTTCGTCCCCTTTTAGGGCTATCATCGGGCCGAGAACGTCTCGCACGAACTCAGGAGCCTCGGGTGAGACCGGAGGGCGCAAGTCGAAGGAGGCAGTGATGCGCTCCGGCACGTTTACCTGGTGCATGTGATCGAGGGCAGCATCGACGGCCGCTATGTTCATCTCGACAACCGCTTCGCCGCGCTTGCCGTAGGTCTTCTCTATGGCCTCTTTTATGCGCCCTACGGCGTCGTCTTTGGGCAATATCCCGCTCAAGGCGAAGAAACAGGTCTGCATGATCGTGTTGATCCTGACCCCCAGCCCCTTTTCATTGGCTACGCGATAGGCGTCGATCACGTAGAACTTGAGTTTTTTGTCTATAATGTGCCTTTGCATGGCGATGGGCAGATGATCCCACACCTCTTCCGGTCCGTAAGGGCTGTTCAGCAAGAAAGTCGCCCCTTGGGCAGCTGTATTCAGGACGTCGTATTTCTCTACGAAGGGGAATTGGTGACATCCCACGAAGTCGGCCTTTTGTATCACGTAAGTCGACCGGATGGGCTCTGGACCGAAGCGCAGATGGGATATGGTGATGCCCCCAGACTTCTTAGAATCGTAGACAAAATAACCCTGAGCGTAGAGGTCTGTACCTTCGCCTATGATCTTGATGCTGTTCTTGTTGGCGCCGACCGTGCCGTCAGCTCCCAGCCCGAAAAAGACCGCCTGGGAGAGACCTGGGTGAGGTATCGAAAAGGATTTGTCCAATTCGAGGCTCGTCTTCGCCGTGTCGTCATCGATGCCCACGGTGAAGTGATTTTTGGGGGAAGGCTTGG
This sequence comes from Acetomicrobium sp. S15 = DSM 107314, assembly GCF_016125955.1. Lineage (NCBI taxonomy): Bacteria > Thermotogati > Synergistota > Synergistia > Synergistales > Acetomicrobiaceae > Acetomicrobium > Acetomicrobium sp. S15 = DSM 107314. The sequence goes on from NZ_JADEVE010000388.1 coordinate 128,001, forward strand.
AGGCTTCGTCCAAGACGGCCTTGACCATCGCCGGCGTGAACTCTTTGGACGATAGACCGTAGCGCCCTCCGATGATCCTCGGCTTACTCTTTGTGGGTAGTTCTCCGGAAGCTGCCATTTCCTCGATGGCCGACACCACGTCGAGGTATAGGGGTTCTCCCAAGCTCCCGGATTCCTTCGTGCGGTCCAGAACGGCTATTGTTTTGATGCTTTTAGGCAAGCTGCTGACGAAGCCTTTCGCCGAGAAGGGGCGGAAGAGGCGAACCTTGATCAGCCCTACCTTTTCACCCTGTTCCGTCAGGTATTGAACGGTCTCGTGGGCCGTTTCAGCGCCGGAACCCATTATCACCAGGACGCGCTCAGCCTCGGGGTGCCCGACGTAGTCGAAGAGATGGTAGCTGTATCCCGTCAGCGAGGCAAATTTGTCCATCGTCTCTTGAAATATCTCAGGTGCCGCCATGTAGTATGGATTGCAAGCTTCTCTGGCCTGGAAGAAAACGTCCGGGTTCTGGGCCGTGCCGCGGATAAACGGGCGGTCGGGCGAGAGGGCTCTCTTCCTGTGGGCCGCCACTAAATCGTCGTCTATCATGGCCCTCAACGTCTCGTCCTCCAAGTATTCGATCTTGGATACCTCGTGAGATGTGCGGAAACCGTCGAAGAAGTGGAGGACCGGCACCCTCGCCTTGAGCGTGGCGGCGTGGGCAATGCAGGCCAGGTGGTGAGCCTCTTGGACAGATCCCGATGCGAGAAGCGCCCATCCGGTGGCGCGTGCGGCCATGACGTCGCTGTGATCGCCGAATATGGAAAGCGCGTGTGTCGCTATAGTCCGAGCGGAGACGTGCATGGCGCATGATGTGAGCTCGCCGGCGATCTTGAACATGTTCGGTATCATCAGTAACAACCCTTGAGACGCCGTGAAGGTGGTTGTCAAGGCTCCGGCTTGAAGGGAACCGTGCATGGCCCCCGCTGCTCCGCCTTCGCTCTGCATTTCTACGACCCGCGGGACGCTGCCCCAGATATTTCGCCTTCCCTGGGCGGACCATTCGTCGGCGTGCTCTCCCATTGGCGAAGACGGCGTTATGGGGTAGATCGTAGCCGCTTCACTCAGCCTGTAGGCAACGGACGCTACAGCCTCATTGCCGTCTACCGTAATCATTTTTCCTTTCACTCATAGCCTCTCCCTTCAAAATTGTTTTATTTTTTTAATTATAACTTACATAGTGCGCCTTGGGGCAGGCTTGCCTACCGAATGCGCGCAGCCACACCGCGCTGTGTGGCTATAGCGCGGCCGACGCGTATAATCGGGCAGGCATAAAATCCGCTGCTACCGCACCTGCCACCTTTTTTCGATCCAACTCAGAGCGTTGCTCGTGACGCTGGTGAGCATAAGATATATCAGGCCTACCAAAGTGAACGTCTCAAATGACGCGTAGGTCACGCTGCGGACCTGCTGCCCGACCATGGTCAGTTCCGTTATTGCGAGCGTAGAAAGCAACGATGACTCCTTTACGAGGGTCACGAACTCGTTGCCGAAGGCGGGTAGCATGTTTCGGATCGCCTGAGGCAATATAATGTAGCGCATCGTCTGAAGATACGACAAACCGAGCACTTTTGCCGCCTCCCACTGTCCTTTGGGGACTGCCTCTATGCCGCCGCGCACGATTTCTGCCACATAGCCGCCTGAGTTTATGCCCAACCCTATCACGCCCGAAGTGAAAGCCGGGAGGTTCAACCCCAGCGACGGAAGGCCAAAATAAATGAAGAAGAGCTGTATGAGCAGAGGAGTGCCGCGGATGACATAGACGTAGGCCGCGGCGAGCATTCTGAGCGGCAAAGCGAAAGGGAGGACCCTCAATGCTCCCATCACGACGCCTATGGCCAACCCCAACAGCACAGCTACGATAGAGGCGCGGATCGTGATCAAAGTCCCCGCGCCGAACATATGCAAATACGGCAATACGGCAGAGAAGTCTAACACCTCGAACCTCCTATTCGACCACGAGAGTTTTGCCGAAGTGAGGCAAAAGCCTCTGCAAAAATAACTGCGTCCTGGCCTGCTTCGGCCTCACGAAGATTTCGTGAGGCGGACCTTCTTCTACGATAACTCCCTCATCCATAAATATTACACGGCTTGAGACGTCTTTGGCGAATAACATTTCGTGGGTGATGATGATCATGGTCATGCCGCTGTGCGCGAGTTGGGCGATCACCTCGAGCACCTCCCCGACCAGCTCCGGATCGAGAGCGCTGGTCGGTTCGTCGAAGAGCATGATTTTGGGCTCCATGGCCAGGGCCCTCGCTATGGCGACCCGTTGCTGCTGGCCTCCCGAAAGCTGAGACGGCCGCGCGTTGAGCTTGTCTCCAAGCCCTACGCGGTGCAGGAGTCTCACGCCTACCTCCTCGGACTGCTCGCGCGTGAGGCCTTTTACCTTTGTAGGAGCCAGCGTAACGTTTTGGAGCGCCGTGAGATGGGGAAAGAGGTTGAACTGTTGAAATATCATGCCGACCATCCCCGACAATTCGCGGTTGCTGATCTTTTTGTCGTCGATCCTGTTGCCGTAGAGACAAACTTCTCCATCGTCTATGTCCTCGAGCTTGCACAGGCAGCGCGCCAGCGTGCTTTTGCCCGAGCCGCTCGGACCTATAACCGAGATGACCTCTCCCTCTTCTACCTCTAAGTCGATCCCTTTCAATACGTGAAGGTCGCCGAAACGCTTATGAAGGTTTCGTGCCTGTATGGCCTTTGTCAACCATTTCACCTCCCGATGTCATTCTACTACGTATGTGGGTTTATACTTACATCGGTGCACAATTGGAGGGGTTCGTGTTATGTGGAAAATCGCCTTTTGGGTTCTCTTTTCGGCGGCAGCGTCGTGGGAGGTAATCCTTCACGCGTTGGAGTGGAGGCATTTAAAGACGTTAGAGGGTGGGCCGCCTCAGGAGATGATTCACATTTTGCCCGATAATTATAACTGGCACAGAGGGATTAAATATGCCCAAGATCACCTGCGCTTGTGCCTCGGGGAGACGATTTCGGCCTACGTCCTAATGGCCGTTGCCATAGAAAGCGGCCTCTACGCTGCGTTGAGCTCGTGGGCAGGGATGACCTTTACCTCTCCCTTCTTGGCGGGTTTGATCTTCGGTGTCGTGGCCTCGGCGGCCGTTTGGCTCGTGCAGCTTCCCTGGGAATGGAACGAAGCCTTCCGCGTCGAGGAATCGTACGGCTTCAATCGGGCTTCGCCGGCGCTCTTCTGGCGGGACCAGCTCATCAAGTTGTCGTTTTTGTGTGCGATCGGTGGAGGGTTACTGGGATCCCTCACATGGCTTTTGGAAAAGCCTCTTTGGCCCTTGTGGGGCTTTTTGCTCCTTTCCGGCGTAGAGCTGTTCTTTGTGGCCTTTTTACCACTTATCGTCGTGCCGCTATTTTGCAAGTTGGGTCCTCTGCAGGACGAGGCCCTACGTGAGCAGATCGAGGGCCTCCTTCAAAGCGTCGGTTTTCGGCCGGCCAAAGTTTTGGTGGCGGATGCCTCGAAGAGATCCCTTCACGGCAATGCCTTCCTGGCAGGATTGGGGAGGGCGAAGAGAGTGGTCCTTTTCGATACGCTGATGCGCTCCTTTCCCCATCAGGAGATATTGGCTATCATAGGGCATGAGCTCGGACATTGGAAACGTCGCCACGCGGCAAACCGTTTGGGCCTGTTGCTATCATTTCAGGCCTGCGCTTTTTTCTTTTTATGGGCGGCCATGACGTCGCCTCTTTTTACCGCATCTTTTGGCCTGGAAGGATTTTATCATGGGAGTCTTGGCCTTGCCGTCGCGATGCTGGGGTTTATCTCCACGCTCTCCTTCCAGCCGCTCCTTTCTTCCAGGGCGCGAAAGGAGGAGTTCGAGGCCGATGTCTTTGGCGCTGAATATGCTGGCAGAGAAGCGATGATGGAGGCTCTCCGCCGCCTTTCCTCGGAAAATCTCGCATGGAGCCCGCCACACAAGTTGTACGCTGCCTGGTATCACAGCCATCCTTCTATGCTCGAACGGCTCCTTCTTTTATCCGACTGGAAAAGGTGCAGCGTTGCACAATAATTTATTGGGGGTGATCCCTTGCTTTCATGTGGCATCATCGGCCTTCCCCTATGCGGGAAGACCACGATATTCAACGTAATCACCAAGGCAGGGGCTGAAGTGAAGCCCTATGCGAGCGGCAGGGTTGACCCGAACAGGGCGATCGTGCCCGTCCCAGATAAGCGCTTGGATCGCCTCGCGAAAGCCTTTGATCCGAGGAGAGTGGTGCCGGCGACGGTTGAGTTCGTAGACTTGGCCGGAATTGCGAAAGACGCCGGCAAGGGAGCCGGTTTGGGCGTCTCCTTCCTCTCCTTCGTTGAGAAGAGCGATGCTTTGATCCACGTGCTTCGCGCCTTCAGAGATCCCAATGTGCCTCATCCCGAGGGCAGGATAGACCCAGCGGAGGATTGGGAGATAGTGGAGATGGAGCTCATCTTGAGAGACCTATCGGCATGCGAGAGCCGCATCAAGGGATTGCGCGGCAAGAAGCGCCTTCAACCGGAAGACGAGTCGGAGCTCTCCCTTTTGGGGCGCTGTCGCGCTCACCTCTTGGAGGGGCGCCCGTTGAGGGAGGAGAGCTTTGCTCCCGAAGAGGAGAAGAGGCTCAAGGGTTTTTCCTTCCTCACCAGCAAGCCTGAGCTTCTGGCCTTGAACTTGGACGAAGATCAGACGAGAGATGATCTTATCCCGGGATGTGAGAGGCTATATGAGTTGACCTCTCAAAGAGGCCTCGAGCTGGTCAAAGTCTACGGTCGCCTGGAGATGGAGATGGCCGAGCTTTCACCCGAAGAGGAATCGGAGTTTGCGAAGAGCGCCGGCATAGAGGAACTGGGTAGAGAACGCCTCATAAGATTTGCTTACCGCATTTTGAAACTTATTTCCTTCTTTACCGTTGGAAAGGATGAAGTCAGGGCATGGACCATACGGGACGGAAGCACAGCGGTCGAGGCAGCAGGAGCCATCCACACGGACATGGCCAAGGGCTTCATAAGGGCCGAGGTGGTTCATTACGAAGATTTCGCTGCCCACGACTTTTCCAAACAGAGGTGTAGGGAGAAGGGATTGTTACGCCTTGAGGGGCGGGATTACGTCGTTCGCGACGGAGATATCGTAGAGATCAGGTTTAATGTGTGAGGAGGAATGACAATGGCGTATCGCGGAATCGCTTTGACCATAGCTGGCAGCGACTCGGGCGGAGGCGCTGGGATTCAAGCGGATTTGAAGACCTTCGCAGCCTTTGAGGTTTTTGGCACCACGGCCATCACAGCTATTACGGCGCAGAACAGCTTGGGCGTACACGGCATATTTGACGTCCCTCCGGAGATGGTGGAAGCACAGATAGATGCCGTGCTCTCCGATTTCACCGTTGGCGCTGCGAAGACCGGCATGCTCAGCAGGAGTGAGACCGTGAGGGCCGTATGTGATGTCCTGAGGCGGCACCGTTTCGCTGCGCTCGTGGTGGATCCAGTTATGATAGCCCAAAGCGGCGATACCTTGATAGATAATCCTGCCGTCGAAGCTTTGAAAGAGGAGCTATTTCCCCTCGCCTACATCGTTACGCCGAACGTGCCGGAGGCCGAGCGGCTCACGGGGCTATCGGTGGAGGATGAAGAAGGTATGGAAATAGCCGCTCGAGAAATAGCGCAGATGGGCCCTCGGGGAGTGCTGGTGAAGGGCGGACACTTGCCGGGCAAGGACGTGGTCGACCTGTTCCTCTGGGATGGAAAGGTGACCCGCTTTACCCATTCGCGCATCGATACCGAAAACACCCACGGCACGGGTTGCACGCTGAGCGCTGCCATAGCTGCGGGGATCTCCGCGGGGGTGGATGTGCTGGCAGCCGTAGATGCAGCCCGTCGGTATGTCCGCAAGGCCATGGAGGAAGGCTTTAAGGGAGGCAAGGGTTACGGCTGCCTCTGCCACATAGTGAAGGAGTGGTAAATGCCATGTCCTGGAGCGTTTCCGATGTAGCAATGGCATGGAGTGCAATACGCCCTCGTAATCCTCTCATCTATCACATCACGAATGCCGTGGCCATGAACGAACAGGCGCACGTCATGCTCGCCGTAGGTGCCTCTCCCATAATGTCCTGGAACCCGCTCGAGGCAGGGGAGTTGACGAGGGCATGCGACGGCGTATTGGTGAACATCGGGACGCCGACCCGCGAGAGCGCGGAGGCCGCTTTTGTAGCTGTCGAAGAGGCTCGTTCTGCAGGAAAGCCGCTTCTGTTCGATCCTGTGGGTTACGGTGCTACAACGCTGAGGAGCGAACTTGTAGAGAGGCTTATCGAAAGCGGTGCGCCGACCATAGTAAAGGGGAACGGATCGGAGATCTCGCTCCTCGCCGGCGCGGGAGGTGCGATTCGCGGCGTCGACGCAGTCGAAACGGGGGATAGCGCAAAGGCCGCCGCGGGTGTAGCCAAAAAGTTTCGTTGCTTGGCTATAGCTACAGGCAAAGATGACTACGTGAGCGACGGGAAACAGGTATGGGTGGTGCACGGTGGCCACGTCTGGCTTAAATCGTTAACGGGCTCGGGATGTTGGGCGGGTTCGCTCGTTTTGGCTGCCGCCATCTCTTGCGGCGATAAATTTTTGGGCAGCGTGGCGGCCTTGGTGGCCTTCGGCATCGCCGCAGAAAAGGCGGCCACTGTCTCCAGCGGTCCTGGCACCTTTAGGGCCAGTTTGTTCGACGCTCTCTCGTCTCTGACGCCTTGCGATTTTGAGGCTGCTGGCGTCCGCTGGGATAAAAGGCAAGCTTTCTGACTTTTATATACATGTCTAATCTTGGATAATGGGTCTCAGCGCGCGTTCTAAGACCTTTTGCCACGAAGGAAGAGACTTCAGGGAAAGCTTATGAGGGTTAATCTGTGCGATAAACAAGGTCTCTTTCTGATGGCTCTTTATCCTGCTGGCTAAATTGTCTAAAGAATTGCCGCCGCAGCAGATAGAACTCCTCGGAATTTCCGCCTCTTTCCCTACCAAGGCCCAGCTGCGCTCCGATATAGAGCCTATGACGAGACCGCGTACGGGTTCACCCCTGTGAGAGGGGGTGCTGACGTTTACTATTGCGCCGTCGCGTGAAATCACGACGCATCCCGTTGGGTAGTCGACCACTATCTCGCTCATGAGCGGCGCAAGGTTCGGATCGAGTTTGGCCCCTGCCTCACCTTTCAAGATTTCGAGGGCCTCGACCGGGAGAAATGCCGGCCGGTATGGCCGGTCGGAGATCAAAGCGTCGTACGTGTCGGCTACGGTGACGAGGCGGACTACTTCTGGGATCTCTTCTCCCTTCAAAAGTACGCCGCTTGCGGGGCCGTAGCCTGTCCCATTCCAGTGTTGGTGATGATGAAGCACAATGCCTCGCGCCAGCGGCATGATTGTGGGGGTTTTTCTCATGATCTCCCATCCCCACTGAGGGTGCATCTTCATGATCTCCCACTCTTCGGCGCTCAACGGTCCCGGTTTGTTCAAGATTTCCGGCAATATGCGCACCTTTCCTATATCGTGAAGCAGTGCCCCTATCCCCAAGTCGAGGCGGGTCTGAAAGTCGGGATATGTTATAAAGCCATTTTCGGCGGCTACTCGCATTAGTGCCAGGGAGATGAGCGTGGTCATCCAAGAGTGTTCATAGGTGTACTCATCATGGTTCGCCAAGTGCTTCATATCCGAAAATACAAGATTGCTCGCGGAAAATATACTCTCTATTACGGAAGCGATCTCCTCGGTGACCTCGTAAAGAACATCCTCCGGCAAGGCCTTTTTTGATCGGGCGAAATCGTAAATCTCCCTTATCTGCCTGCGCACTTTGAGGGCTATGTTCGATGGAGTGAGCGCTTCGTCGGCTTCTTCTTCGTCCGAAGGGAGTAGGACCTTGATGGATAGAATGCCGTGGCGCCTCAGGCTCTCTATCCTCTGGCGGGAAAGCCTCGTACCCCGCGCGAGGAGGAGCTGTCCGCCATCGCCCAAGACATCTATGGCGACCATCATCCCTGGTTGTAAGCTTTCGATTGGCACGACGAGCGGCAATTTGTAACCCCCATTCAGCGGCAGAGAAAGAGTTTTGTTTTCATATGGTCATAGCCCACGATTTGATATCTTATCATTAGCTCGCGCAAGATGAATGCGCCTAATGGCGTAATCCGATCAGCTCGAATGGGTCTTAAGTCCTAAGCCAAAAGAAAGCGACATTTGCCATTTGACGCAATTTAATATAACAGCCATAATTATTTGCGAAAGGGCGTGCTGGGCGGTGAAGATGTTGAAGAAAACCCCATTGTACGAAGAGCATCTGAAATTGAAGGCGAAAATGGTAGAGTTTCATGGTTGGCTTTTGCCGCTTCAGTATTCCGGCATTCTGGCGGAGCATAACGCCGTGCGGAATGCAGCTGGCCTCTTCGATGTCTCTCACATGGGGGAGATCATCGTTAAAGGTGAAGGCAGCGAGGCTTCCCTTCAGCGCATTCTCACGAATGACATTTCAGCGATGAAGCCAGGACGGGTGCTTTATTCCCCTATGTGTTATCCCGATGGCGGCATCGTCGACGATCTTCTCGTTTATAAGCTCGGCGAAGGAAGATTTTTGTTGGTGGTCAATGCCGCGAACGTGGAAAGGGATTACCAGTGGCTACTTTTACACGCATCTGGCGCGGAAATCGAGGACGTCTCAGACCAATATGCCCAACTTGCCCTCCAGGGGCCCAATTCTTTGGAAATTCTCCAGAGGCTCACACCTCAACCACTTAACGAGATAGGATTCTATCGATTCGAACCCAACGTATCGATAGGGGGCACAAGCGCGCTCCTTTCGCGCACCGGTTATACCGGAGAGGACGGCTTTGAGATATACCTCGACGCAACCGAGGCGCCTATCCTATGGCAGCGCCTGCTCGACGCCGGTTCGTCTCTCGGGTTAGTGCCGGCCGGATTGGGTGCCAGGGACACGCTGAGGTTTGAGGCTTGCCTACCCCTTTACGGGAATGAACTTTCAGAAAGGGTGACGCCCCTTGAAGCCGACCTTGATCGCTTTGTCAAGTTCAGTAAAGATTTCATAGGCAAGGAAGCGTTGTGGGCGCAAAAGGAAGGAGGGGTGAAACGGCGAATAGTGGGGCTTGAGCTGTTGGACCCGGGCGTCCCTCGTCAGGGATATGAGGTGCGCGCAGATGGCAAGGCCGTCGGCCTCGTCACGTCGGGCAATTTTGCGCCTTACTTGAAGAAGTATTTGGCCTTGGCCCTCTTAAATTCGGATTTTTCTCGCGAGGGCCAAAAGCTTTCGGTGTTAATAAGAGACAAGGAGCATAGGGCTATAGTCGTTCCAACTCCTTTTTATCGCAGAAGCGGGAAGGTTTAGATTTTTTAAAAAGGAATCAATCACAGGAGGTGTCGAGAGTGGCAGAATTTCCGTCAGAACTGAAGTATGCGGAGACGCACGAATGGGTGAGGGTCGAAGGTAAGAAGGCATATGTCGGCATCAGTGACTACGCCCAGGATGCGCTCGGCGACGTCGTTTACGTGGAGCTGCCGGAGGTGGGTAAGGTCGTAAAGGCGGGAGACCAACTGAGCTCCGTCGAGTCTGTGAAGGCTGCTTCTGACATATACGCGCCCGTCTCCGGCAAAATTGTCGAGGTGAACGAGTCCCTCAAGAGCGACCCCGCGCTCCTGAATAGCGATCCCTACGGCGCGTGGATCGCCGCCATCGAGATGAGCGATCCCTCCGAGCTCGATTCGCTTCTGGATGCCGCTGCCTACCGAAGGTTGTGCGAAGAGTCGTAGCCATGCGATACATACCCAACACCCAGGAGCAACGCGCGCAGATGCTCGAGGCCCTGGGCCTTTCCTCTGCGGAAGACCTCTTTTCGTGCATCCCAGAGGACGTTCGCTTTAAAGGGACGCTCAACCTGCCCGGGGCCCTTTCGGAGATGGAGCTCGTTTCTCACATGCAGGCCTTGGCCGACTCAGATTTAAACCTCGATGCGTGCGCCTGTTTTTTGGGGGCCGGCGCCTACGACCATTACGTCCCGGCAGCGGTCGATCAGATCCTATTGCGCCAGGAGTTTTATACGTCTTATACGCCTTATCAGCCGGAGATCAGTCAGGGGACGTTGCAGGCGCTCTTTGAATATCAGACAATGATATGCGACATTACGGGTATGGATGTGTCCAACGCTTCCATGTATGACGGGGCTTCGGCCTTGGCGGAAGCTTCGATAATGGCCTGCAGCATTACCGGTAGAAGTCGTGTGCTCATGGCCAGGTCAATACATCCTGAGAGCAGGCAGGCCGTAAGATCCTATGTGACGTTCAGAGATATGGAAGTAGAGGAGTTCGGCTACGTAAACGGACAGGCGAATTTAGAGGAGTTGGAAGAAAAGGTTTCGCCCGACACCGCTGCGGTGCTTGTACAAAACCCCAACTTCTTCGGCGTCGTCGAACCCTTAGAGGCGATCGCCGAGATCGCCCACCGCCATGGCGCCCTCTTCGTTGCAAGCGTGGACCCTATTTCGCTTGCGCTCCTTAAATCCCCCGGAGAGAGCGGTGCGGATATAGCCGTAGGAAGCGGTCAACCTCTTGGAAACTCCATCTCCTTCGGGGGCCCTCACTTCGGTTTTTTGGCCGCTAAAGAGAGGTTCGTGCGTCGCATGCCTGGTCGTATAGTGGGAATTGCGCACGACAAGAACGGCAAACGTGGCTTCGCTCTCACCCTCCAGGCTCGAGAGCAGCACATCAGGCGCGAGAAGGCCACGTCTAACATATGCACGAATCACACGCTCAACGCCATAGCCGCAGCGATATACCTCTCTCTCATGGGAAGAGACGGTTTGGTCAAAGTCGCCGAGCTTTGCCAAAAGAAGGCCCGATACGCATACGAAGCCCTCACAGGGCTCGGCAAATTCAAGCCCGCTTTTTCGACCCCCTTCTTTAGGGAATTCGTCCTGTTGAGCACCGAACCCGTGGGAAATCTCAATCGACGCCTCTTGGGTGAAAAGATCATAGGCGGGTATCCGCTGTGGAAGGATTACCCCGAGATGCCAGACGGTTGGCTCTTGGCGGTCACGGAAAAGAGGAGTTGCGAGGAAATAGATCGCCTCGTGAGGGTCGCGGGAGGTGCTTCGTCATGAGAGACCCTGAGAAGCTCATATTCGAGATGGGATCCCCTGGGCGAGTCGGTTATTCCCTTCCTTCCTGTGATGTGCCTGAACTTCCAGAACCGTTGTTTACATCCGAAGAGCATAGGCGAAAAAGCGCTTTGAATCTTCCCGAGGTGAGCGAGGTCGACGTGGTTCGCCACTTCACGAGGTTGTCGCAGCTCAATTACGGCGTAGACTACGGCTTTTACCCCTTAGGATCGTGCACTATGAAATACAATCCGAAGGTGAACGAAACCGTGGCGCGCCTCTCTGGTTTTTCCCGCATTCATCCGTACCAACCCGAGGAGACGGTTCAAGGGGCATTGAGGCTCATGCACGAGCTCGGGGGGATGCTCTCCGAGATAACGGGGATGGCCGCCTTTTCGCTGCAGCCCGCCGCCGGGGCACACGGTGAGATGACGGGCCTCATGATTATAAAGGCCTACCATGCCCACAGGCATGACAACAGGAGAAGACAGATCCTGGTGCCCGACTCAGCCCACGGCACAAACCCCGCCTCTGCCGCCATGCTCGGTTACGAAGTGGTGGAGGTGAGGTCGAACGAACGCGGCACGGTCGACCTCGATACGCTGAAAAGCCTGCTCAGCAAGGAAACGGCAGGCCTGATGCTCACGAATCCGAACACGCTCGGCCTTTTCGAGGACGAGATAGTTCCCATTGCCGAGGCGGTTCACGGCGCAGGTGGTTTGGTTTACTATGACGGTGCCAATCTGAACGCCATATTGGGAGTGAGTCGCCCGGGCGATATGGGCTTCGACGTGGTCCATTTGAACCTACACAAGACGTTCAGTTCGCCTCACGGCGGCGGTGGTCCGGGGGCCGGACCGGTGGGCGTGTGCGAAAGGCTTGTGCCCTTCCTCCCAAAGCCCGTGGTAGTGCTTGAGGATGGGCATTATCACCTCGATTATGACCGTCCCCTTTCCGTGGGCAAAGTTCGCTCTTATTTCGGCAACTTCGGCGTCTTGGTTAGGGCCTACGCCTATATATTGAGCATGGGAAGTTCGGGTCTGCGGGAAGTGGCCGAAAACGCGGTCCTGAATGCCAACTACCTGCTAAAACGCCTCAAGGGTCATTATCGCGTTCCCTTCGATCGCCCCTGCATGCACGAGTGCGTGGTCTCGTGCTCGAATTTGAAAGAGGAGTGCGGCATCTCGGCCCTCGATGTTGCCAAGCGCCTCATAGACTACGGTTTTTACCCGCCGACGATCTATTTCCCCTTGGTCGTCAAAGAGGCGTTGATGATAGAACCCACCGAGACGGAGGGCAAGGAGACGTTGGATGTCTTTGCTGAAACCATGATCACCATAGCTAAGGAGGCAAAAGCGGCCCCTGAGCTCCTGAAGGATGCCCCTCACGATACGGTCGTATCCCGCTTAGATGAGGTGGCTGCTGCGAGGAGCCCGATACTTCGTTTCAAGCCATAAGCGCCAACGCCGTTATGCAAATAACGGCCGAGCCGATATGCAACGCAGCTGCGATGCATAAAGATAATTTTACCACAACGTTGGTAGAAAAAATCGGCATAATGGGCATATCGGTTCTGGAAGAAGATGTGCCCATGACGTTCATAGGCAATTTCGGCTTTAAGAGTGGCCGCAGCATCGACAAATTTTGCGACTGCGAATACATCACTGGAGAGTTGGGCACACCGTTAGTGATAGACCATTGCATGGCCATCGTCGAGGCGAAGGTCATAAACATAATGG